>CAZVNB010000001.1:0-23783 GCA_964628355.1 uncultured Planctomycetia bacterium
CATTCCATCGCATTGCACACCGCCGGGTTCTGTGTTTTCGCATTGAGAACGATGCGTTCGGCTTTTTCTAAATCCGCGTCGCGATCGACGAAAACGTGACAAACGCCTTTGAAGTGTTTGATCACCGGAATCTTGGAAAGCCGAGCCACCTCGCGAATCAGTCCCTCGCCGCCGCGCGGAATCACCAGATCAATGACATCACTCATCTTGAGAAGCTCCCGCACCGCTTGGCGTCCCGGCATCGTCACCAATTCAAACGTCCCGCGGCCCACCCCCGCCCCAATCGCTGCGTGATTCAAAACTTCAAAAATCGCTCGATTCGAATGTAGCGCCTCGCTGCCTCCTTTTAAAATAACGCTATTGCCTGATTTTAGGCAAAGCGCCATGCAATCGGCGGTCACGTTTGGCCGCGACTCGTAGATGATGAGAATGACACCGAGTGGCACGCTGATTTTTTTTATCAAAAGACCATTCGGCCGTTTTTTTTCAGACAACACGCGTCCCACCGGGTCGGGTAGCTTGGCAATGGCTGCAATCGCGGTGGCCATTTGATTGATTTTGAATTCATCCAAAGACAGGCGCGCGACAAGACTGCCAGAAAGCCGCTTATGGTTAGCCGCGTTCACATCTTTTGCATTTTCACGAAGAATCTTTGCTCGGTGAAATCGTATCGCTTGGGCCATCGCATGCAACGCTTTATTCTTCTGTTCATTGGAAAGAAGCGCCAGCGCGGATGATTCTTTTTTTGCCAATGCCGCGTTTCTTCTAAGAAAACTCATCGTTACAAAACTCCCTTAACGGTCCGCTCAAAAAGCTTCAGAGGGTCGCTATTCCACTAATCGCGACACTCCGCTGCGGTCTTGATGGCCTTGCTTCGCAGAGCGCGACAACGACGGCGTAGCGGGAACTACGCCGAGGAGGAGCAACGCGGCTGATGAAACTTTTTCAGCGGACTGGGTTTGCGGAAATGCACGTGATTCAAAAAATGGTTCATCCAATTTTTTCGCGCCTGTCTTTTTTTTGCGGAGGGAAGAAAAAAAGTCCCCAAATCCTCTCCGGCAAAAAGGCGGTGCAAGATTTTTGGCGTGCGCCCGTCGGCCAAAAACACCGGAATGCCGGAGCTCGTGCTCATTTGAATGGCTTGGAGTTTCGAACGCATGCCGCCTACGGTGAAGGAATTTTTGCGGTCCCGAACATGGGAGAAAATGGATCTTCTCATTTCTTCGACGACTTGGATGCGCGAACCTTCACCGCCACCAGCCTTCAAACCATCGGTGTCCGATAAAATGACCAATACATCTGCCTCGATCAAGATCGAAAGCAGCGCCGACAAACGGTCATTGTCCCCGAAACGGATTTCATCGGTGGCAACGGTGTCGTTTTCATTGATCACCGGAACTAGTTTCTTTTTTTGGATTTCATTCAACGTGCGTTTGGCATTCATAAAACGCTTCGGCTGCGCCATGTCATCCCAGGTCAAAAGCACCTGAGCCGTGGAAAAACCGTGACGTGAAAATGCCTCCTCGTAGCATTGCATGAGGTAACGCTGCCCGACCGCGGCCGCCGCTTGCAATCCTTCCATTGTCTTAGGCCGTTGTTTTTGCTTTAAAATCATCATACCGGCCCCAATAGCGCCCGAGCTCACGATCGTTACTTGCATATTTTTTTTTCGAAATTCAGCCACCTCGCAGGCAATCTGGCCAATAATGATTTTATCAAACCGGCCGGTTCGGGTAAGAACCGAAGTTCCTACCTTGATCACGGCATTTTTAATTTTTTTTCTGAGCCGCAATCCCCTGATCGCGGCACGTCGGGCTGGCTGTGAGAGCCAGTCATCTCCAGAAATTTTTCTCATCGAATTCTCCGCAAAAGCTGCTCGACTCCTTCTCCCGTGGCAGCCGAGATCGGAAAAATCTCCTTTTTCACTTTCTTTTTGAATTGAACAAGGCTTTCTTTCGACTGGGGCAAATCCATTTTATTGGCCACAAGAATTTGTTCTTTATCGGCAAGCGTTTTTGAATACGACGAAAGCTCGTGGTTCATCACGCGATAGTCTGTCAACGGATCCCGGCCGTCCACCGCAGCAAAATCTATGATATGAAGTAAAATTTTTGTGCGCTCGACGTGTTTTAAAAAATCGATCCCCATTCCGCGCCCTTCGTGCGCGCCTTCGATGATGCCCGGAATATCTGCGATCACCTTGGACTCGCCTTCGTCGAATTTTACCACACCCAGTAGCGGGTTTTTAGTCGTAAATGGGTAAGCAGCCGCCTTGGATTTGGCATTCGACACGCGCGAGATAAACGTCGATTTGCCGGCGTTGGGGAATCCGATCAGTCCCACATCGGCGATCAATTTCAGTCTCAAGCGGATATCTTTTTCTTCACCCGGCTCGCCTTCCGTCGCGTCGTGCTTTTTATCATTGCCGTGACCGCGGACGCCGCCCTTGCAAACAACCACCCGGGCACCGACCTGATCCAAATCTCTTAACAGCTCTCCTGTCTGCTCGTCATAAATTTCAGTTCCGGGGGGGACACCAATCACCCTGTCTTCGGCGCAATGCCCGGTTTTGTTGTTGCTGGAGCCGTTACCGCCGTGTTTGGCGGTAAAATAACGATTCATCTGAAAATCCAACAGCGTATGGATATTGGCGCGCGCCTCCAAAATAATGGAGCCACCATCGCCGCCATCGCCGCCAGTAGGGCGAAAATGTCCCGGACGGCTGCGATCCAAAC
Organism: uncultured Planctomycetia bacterium; assembly: GCA_964628355.1. GTDB lineage: Bacteria > Omnitrophota > Gorgyraeia > 2-02-FULL-51-18 > 2-02-FULL-51-18 > CAZVNB01. The sequence goes on from CAZVNB010000001.1 coordinate 2,736, forward strand.
TTGCACAGCCTTTACCGCCCCGACCGGCCACACAATGAATCACCGCTTCATCAACAAACACGGAACACTCTGGAAAAAAAGATTTGGAAAAAATTCATTGGTTTCTCCGAACTCCCAACTTTGAGAGCTCCGAGTTGGTTTGCAAGATTTATTTTTGAGATGGGATAATATGAACGCGATTTGAGGGCTGAAAATTAACAATCCCGTCTTTCAACGCAAAAAGCGTGAAATCACGGCCTTGACCGACAAACTTGCCCGCCGTATATACATTGCCCTTCTGACGGATCAAAATACTGCCGGCCGTCACGAGCTGGCCGCCGAAGCGCTTGACGCCGCGGCGTTGGGAATTGGAATCGCGGCCGTTTTTCGAACTGCCGCCGCCTTTTTTAGTTGCCATAACTGATCTTCCCTAAATTGCTTACGCTTTGTGAATGGATTTGATTTTAATTTTCAAATACTGTTGCCGATGACCGATTTTCGTCGCCGATTTCTCGCGGCGAATATATTTAAAAGAAATCACCTTGGGTCCTTTGATCTCTTCTAAAAGCTCCGCTTCGCAAAATGCGCCTTTCACAAAGGGCTTGCCAACTTCAATGTCGCCATCACCGGACAAAAGAAGCACTTTGTCCAGTTTCAAGGTCTTGGATTTGCCTGCCTGGCCGGTTTCGAGCAGCTCGATGGCAAGCTCATCGCCAGCCTTGACCTTGTATTGCTTTCCACCCGTTTTAATGACGGCAAACATAGACGAGGAAGTTACCATAGGTGTTTTCGCCTGTCAAGAATTCTCTTGATTCGAATCTCTTCGACGTGCACGTGCACGTCGCCCACCAGACTGATTCGGTTATGGCTCTGATTTTCGAGATTCCGTATCAGACGACATTCTTCGCGGCTTAAGACTTCGATCACGTCCGGCGTGGCGGTCAATTCCACATGTTCTTTTTTAATCGACTTGAGGAACTGCGATAATTTCTGCAACGCCTCTGAAGCCACGGTTTCTTTGGACCTAACAATGCCTTTGCCCTTGCAGTAAGGACACTGGGTCGAAGATGCGCTTTCAAGACTTTTTCGCATGCGCTGGCGCGTCATTTCGACAAGACCTAGTTGCGATAAATTAAGAAAGCTCGTTTTTGCTCTGTCACGCCTGAGCGCTTCCTCAAGAATCTTCAGTACGCTGCGGCGGTGCTCGGACATCTCCATATCGATGAAATCGACGATGATGATGCCCCCCAGGTCACGAAGACGGATCTGTTTGGCAATCTCGCGCGCGGCCTCACAGTTGGTGCGAAACGCCGTTTCCTCGAGATTGCGCGTTCCGGTAAACTTGCCCGTATTCACATCGATGGCAACCAAAGCCTCGGTTTGCTCGATGACAATATGTCCGCCGCTTTTAAGTGTGGCGCGCGGTTCATAAATCCTTTCTATTTCTTTTTGGATTCCATGCGCGACAAACAACGACACGTCTCCGGTGTATAAATGCAGTTTGGGGCGCAAGGTGGGCACGGCGGCGCGCATGAAGCGGTCCACCCGTTTGTACTCTTCGCGGTCGTTTACAACAATGCGCTCGAAACTTTCCGTCATCACATCGCGCACCATGCGCAACACGAGATTGTGCTCTTCGTGCACGATGCTCGGCGCGCCCTTGGTGGCGCAGTGCCGCTGGATCAAACGCCATTGATGAATCAAAAATTTGATGTCGCGCTCAAGCACCTTGGCTTCACAACCTGTCGCTGCGGTACGCACGATAAGTCCTGAATCTTTCCCAAGCGCGACAGCCTTGACGATTTGGCGAATACGGTCACGCTCACGCCGATCATCGATGCGCTTGGATATCCCTACATGCGGATGATGCGGCATAAAAACCACGAACCGGCCCGCCAAAGAGATCTGACAGGTGAGTCTGGCCCCCTTGGTGCCAAAAGGTTCCTTCACCACTTGCACAAGCACTTCTTGGTCTTTTTTCAGCACATCCTGAATCAGGGGTGTGGGTTCGTGCTTGCCGCCGCGACGGCTCTGTGGACGGGAAGGTGGTGGCGTCGTTCCATTCCCCTCGTCAAAATCCGCTTCTTCCGTATCCAGGATCCCCTGCCCCACCACGTCTGTCACATACAAAAAACCATTTTTTTCAAGACCAATGTCAATAAAAGCCGCGCCAATGCCCGGTACGATTGAACTGACTTTTCCTTTAAAAATCGATCCTACCAGTTGCTTATCCGTCAAGCGTTCCACATGGTATTCTTCCAAATGGCCGTCCTCTACCACAGCCACCTTGGTGGACTGAAACTCATTACTCACCAATATTTCTTTCTTCATAGTAACCTCTCCAAAAAAAAGCGCATCGTCCTTCCGCCACAAGCGGAATCCTGGACAATGCGCAAACAAACCTCATCGGTCGCGGCAATCCCGCGACCTTAAGGCACTTCTATAGATTATGAGACTCCGGCACCCGGTCTCGAATCACGGTCACCGTCATAAAAAACAATAGGTCAGTCTTTGTCGTTACTTTATTTTGATAAGAAAAAAACTTGTCCAGGATAGGAATGTCCCCCAAAAAGGGCACTTTGGTTTTTTTGTCTTCAATATCCTCTTTGATTAATCCTCCAATTACAATTGTTTGACCGCTCTTTACGCGGACATTTGTCACTGCCTCGCGCGTGGTAAAACGAGGCACTTTAATTTCAGCCGTTAAATCATCAAAACCCGCCAAATTCGTGATTTCCGGATGAACCGTTACGACGATCTCATCGGCGCTGTTGACTTGCGGCACAACGGAAAGACGCACTCCCAAATCCCGGTCTTCGTAACCGGTGATTTCCATTCTCCCCGTCGTCGAATTTCTTTCGAATTTGGGTATTCCAATCACTTCGCCTACTAAAATCTTGGCCTCTTGATTGTTTAACACCGTCACATGCGGTTCGGAAAGTACCTTTGAGTCCTGTCTCTGCGCGATCGCTTCAATCGCCGCGCGAAACTGACTGAAATCCAAGGTCCCAAAGACGAATTCACTCTTATCTGCAACCGGGAAGGTGGGTTGGATCGGATCCGTTCCACCACTCCCTTTACCTTTTGGAAAGTCCTCGATGGTGCTCGAGGCGGTCGTGCCACCTCCCGAATTGGCGGTGCTAGTTTGCGTTCCGCGCCCGTAAGGAAAAATACTGCTAAACCGGCTGCGATGCACGGCATCAAACGGAAGAGTCGTCGGCCGCGCAGAACCGCTCACCGAAGCCCGGAGATTCCAATCGATGCCTAAACGATCCGTATTTCCCAGCGTCAGCTCCACCACCTTGGCGCTGATCAGCACTTGCGGAGTGGAAGTGTCCAAACGCTGGATCACCGTGCGAATACTTTGCAAACTGGTCGGCATATCCGTGACAATCAGCGAATTGGAACGCGCATCCGAACGTACGCTGCCGCGCTCACTGACCATGGCTTTTACCGACTTTTCGACATCGACCGCTTTTGAATAATCGAGCACGAATACTTCGGTCGAAAGCGCTTCTTTATTCAAATTTTCGCTGGTCGAAACACGGATCACATTGTCTTGCTTATCATAAGCGTAGCCATACGTTTTCAAAATAACGTCAAGCGCTTTTTCCCACGGCACATCCACCAGACGGATCGTAACATTGCCCGTGACATCCTTGCCTGCGACGATATTCACCCCGCTTTTGAATGCAAGGATCCTTAAAACATTCTGAATATCCGCATCTTTAAAATCAACGGTCACGTTTCCTGGAGCGGAAACAGCCCCGCTGACTTCACCGCTGTCCGTGGAAGGAGTCGCAAGTTCGACGGTCTTTGTTGCCACGCCCGGCGCCTCTTGGGCATGAACCACGACTCCCATGAATAAAAAAATAAGCAAAAACCAGCTCATAAAAAACCGTTCGGAATTTTTAATTTTTCGCTTCCTCTTGATAAAGCGTCTTGAATCCTTCGACACCGCCGACGGAAAAAAGAACCCCATCGGGTTTGATTTTTAACACCTTGACATTACCCACTTCATCGCTTTCTTTCAGCACGGAACCATTCAACACCGCAATAGACGCCTTCGGATTTTGATCGATCACAATGCCTTCGATCTGGACTTCTTCGACATTTTCGACGCCCAAAAGTCCGCTCGCCGAGTGCTTAGTACCCACCGCCACCAACTGCACGAACGGATCCCGCTTGCCATGGGCCTTATAAAGTTTTTGCTCCTCGGCCTGGCAACGATCCGAAGCGATCATACCAAACGCTGTTGAAAGAATCCACAAAAAGATTGAAAACCGCTTAAATCTGACAAAGCTTGCCATAAATCGATACGACCTCCGCTTTATTTAGACCTTTCGATAAGTCTCTACCAACATTTCCGCCGAATGGCGGCGAAGATCTGTCGTGGTCGACGCAATTTTTAAATTAGTAATTTTAAAAAAACTAACCCCTGTTTCAAGTTTGGACAAAAAATTCCCCAATTCATGCGTGGTGGCCGTCGCATGAATTTGCACTGGCACTGAAAAATAAAGCTTCTTACTGGAGGAAACGGGTACTTCAATCGGCTTCAAGGAGGTGATCCGCACTCCTGACTCCACCGCCAGCTTTGACAGGTTTTCCAAAAGAGCCGGCAACTGATCGGACACTTCAAAGCCTTTTTCCTTATCGGCCAATTCATTTCGAACCTCTTCCCATTTTTTTTGAATCATCAGTTGATTTTTTTTATCTTCCTTCAGGTCACTCAATTCCACGCCGAGCGACGAAAGCGTCGGCAGCGTCCGCGTGAGCGACTGGGTCGCCGGGGATAGCCAGAAAATATAATCGAGAAAAAGCAGGAAAACGAGCCCGAACGTGACGAACATCAGCTTTTCCCGTGGAGTCCGCGTATTCAAAAAATCCGCTAAAAAATCCAGACGAAAATTTATCGGTATCTTCTTCAAATTTTATCCCTCTTGAATTTGCACAGCAACACGAAATCAAACACGTCGTATTCGCTGATTTTTCGCTGATTGATGTTCGACAACTCAATTTCACTGAATAAATTTTTCAAATAATCGTGTTCCTTCAATGCTTTCACGAATTTGCCGATAAATGCCGTTTCTTGGCTGGGCGCATACACACTTCCTTCCAGCTTCATAATCTGAGTCTTCGGAGAGAGCGCTTCGGTTTTTTTACCGGAAGCCGAACTTCCGGAAGAAACAGCCGGTTTTTTGGGCGTTTCCGCCAGACCCTCTTCCAAGGTCAAGGATCTCAACCAAATTCCCTTCGTCACAGAATCCGTCAACGCGTCCAACACCGAGGACCAATAAAATTTTTTATCGGTCAGGTTTCGGATATCCTTGAGCCGGTTTAAAGAAGCAATGGTTTGCGATTTGATTTTTTTTGTTTCTTGCAGCGTTTGCGTCAACATTTCAATTTCATGTGTCATGCCGGAAGCGCGAAGCGCGACAGCAAGCGCCGCTAAGCTCAACAACAGTTGAAGCACCACAAACCCCAACGTAAACAAGATCAGTGTTTTTTTGATCGGGATATCGGGCAACGCGATCCTGACGGATTCTTTTTTCCGCAACTCTTCCGGTAGAAGATTGATCTCTATCATTTTTTATGTCCCGCGCCACGCAACACCATGCCGAGCGCTACATTCAATTCCGCGGAGTGCTCTGCTAAAAATTTCTGGTCGATGTCCCCGAATATCTCCATTTTTTTTGTGTTGTCCCATAGCAGCACCTGTTTACCAAGCTCCGCGGACAGCACTTCGGGAGTCCCTGCGCATAGAGCGCCGCCGCCAGACAGCCAGATTAATTGAAGTTCTTCTCCGGTCTCATTCTCATAATAGTCAATCGAATGTGTCATCCCTTCCACCAAAGGCGCAAATCCTTTTTCGGCTGCATCGTGTAATTCTGCGAGAACTGCCGGGGCGCGTTCAATTTTCAATCGGTCTGCCTCCCCTTCGCTGATTTGCTTGGCCTGGGCCAAGACCTTAGTGACTTCCAGAGCTCCAAAAGGGATCTCACGCACAAAAAAAGGTTGGTTGTCCTGAATGATCGCGAACGAACTCGACACATGCCCGATGTTGAGCAGGCCGAATGTATTTTCTGTCGGCACCGGGCCCAGCATTTCATAGGCATTGATGAGGCAGAAAATATCCACGTCGATCACGTCCGGCGTCAGATTGGCCGCCGACAATATTTTTAACCACTCTTGAATAAAATCCTTTTTGGCGGCCACCAACAGAATATTCATGTTTTTTTTATCTTCGCTCTGATTTAATATCTGGAAATCGAGCAAACAATCGTCGATAGGAAAAGGGATGTGACTTTCGGCTTCAAAATGGATGGCGCCCTTCAATTCCGCATGTGTCATTGTCGGCAGTTGAATACGTCGTATCAAAAGTGAAGCCCCGCCGGAAACCGAAATACGCACACGACGCGCTGCCGGGGAATGCTGGTCAAAAATCAGTTTCAGCGCCTTAGCCACGGAGTTACCCGAGGAGCGGTCAATCGGGAGAATGGAAACGCGCTGCAACTTGAACTTATCCTGGCTGCTGGCAATCTCCACGCATTTAATCGAATAACTGCCGATGTCCAACCCAATCGCCTCTGAAATCTTCAAGAATCACCTATCGAGATATAATTAATAAAAATAAGCATTTTTAAGCTTTTCTAAAGTTTAGTCTAGCTTGTAACAGAAAAAAAAGCAACATTTCTTCAATAATAGAAAAGAAACCACCCGTTTGTTACCATATGTTTAATATGGTATACTTTTACTAGAAGTTGTTAATATTACGAGGCCAAAGATGAATATTTTTAAATCTAATAAAGGGGTCAGTTTGGTTGAAACCATGGTCGCTATCCTGGTGTTTGGAACCGTTATGGCTTCGCTGCTAGAAGTCACCGCTCAAAGCATGACCATGGGGAAACGGTCAGAATTGTCTTATACCGCTTATGGCATCGCCAAGAATCGTATTGAAACATTAAAATCATTGCCCTTTACTGACGCGCCCAATGCCGCGGAGAGCAATATTCCGGTGAATTCGCTGGGCGTTCCCGATAATTTCGGCTCGTTTTCAAGAACCACCACGGTCGCGGCCAATTATTCCGGAGATACGAACCTGGTTTCGATTACGGTCGCCGTGGACTACAAAGTGAAAAGTGTTTTGGCAAACAAACCGACGACGGTTTCTACAGTCATTTTTCAATATGCTTAAAAAGGGCATTTTACCATGACTCGATTGAACTCTAAAGGCTTCACGCTGGTGGAATCCCTTTTTGCGCTTGGGCTCGGAGTCACTTTTTTATCTGTTGTCACCGCCGGTTGGTATTACTCGACCAAGAATTGGAAGGTAGAATCATTGAGAAGCGAACTTCGTTACGGCATCGAAAAATCCATGGAAAAAATAAGAGAGGACATCCGCCTTTCGGATGGGAATCAGGTTTTGTTTTATCCGACGGGAAATGCCACTTATACGGCCGTCAGCATGCCGCGCGCCGCTGCCGACTCCAACGGATTTTACAATTTCAGCAATAATCTAATCTCGTGGAATCAAACGGTTGTCTACCATGTTTATAATAACGAACTCCGCCGGTCTGTTTATGCTTATAACTCCAATTCCGCCACGCGGCAAACTCAATTGAACACGATTGCCATGGACGGTGCCGACGTCGGAGCAACTACCGCCGTGCTTTTTAAAGCAGACAATGCGTCCCTCTCCATCACGCCAACGAGCCCGACTTTTGATGCTTACAGCTCCTTGCCTGCCTTGAGCAGCAACACGAGTTTTGGAAATCTTCAAATTTCAGCCGGAAATCATACGGTTCGCTTCGAAATAACAGGAAAAAACGCATCTTCGAGCGGTTATCGAATGGGCATCGATAAAATTATCTTAACACCCAGCGGAGGCTCTCAGGAAGGAGAAAGCCTGACTGTTTCGGCGGATTCTGGAAAAACGAAAGTGGTCGAAGACATGAGCGTTTACCCTTCCAGCGGCAGCTGGAGCGGAAATTATCAGCTCGAATACCAGTCTTCGGCGGTAGGCGATTTCGTCACTTTTCAAACCTATTATGATCAGTGGCGCGAAGGAAACTTCAACAACATGACACATTCAAACACGCAAGTCACGGGAACGGACCCTGTTTTGGCAGTGATGAGCCGTGAAAACCAGGGACTGATTCCTGCCTGGAAAGCCTCTGCACAAACAGGAGCGGACGGTACCGACAATGCATCAGGCGTGGACGATAAAACCATCCGAAATCTCATCGTGGGGTCAGGTTTGACGCTTTCGGGAGACATGGTGCGTTTCAAGTTTATAGCCTCTTCTACCGGTGATTTGAGAATCACCTCCGCCTATTTTGGATTGGCGGCTGCCGCTGGTTCGCCTAATTTTTCGGGCGCAACGACTCAACTTTATTTCAATAATGTCACTGTTCCCATCGGCGGCTCCGACGGCGTCGGCGCCACGGGAACCACCGGTCCGATGGATATCACGATTGGTGCCGGGTACTACGTGTGGTCTAACTGGATGCCGGTTTCGGTGGTTGCTGGATCCAATTATATCCTAAGCTTCGCCATTCAAAATATTGTCTCCCAAGGCAAGGAAACTTATTGGAATCCGGCATCAGGCGCCAATTCATTCATGGTCAATGGAAATTCGCCCACAGTCAATTGGACGGGGACCGAGCCAGGTTATACATCAAGTCCCGGCGTCCATGCGCTCTCAGACGTTGCCGTCTGGACTAAAACGGGCACTGCCACTTCCCAAATTTATGATACACACGTTTCTGCCCCTGCGTATAGTCAGTTGACCTGGACAACTAATGGAAGCGGAACCTATCTTTTAAAAGCCAGAAGCTCTGGTGATTCGCAAATGGCGGGAGCCACTGCCTGGAGTGCTCTTGCGGGTTATTCTTCCAGCCCCGCGGCAATCGGAGGGATTGGATCTGGCCGCTACGTTCAGTTCCAGGCCGCACTCACAACTACAAGTCCTTATACCTCTTATCCTCAATTGGATAATGTCACGATCACCTGGCCAGGCCAAACTACCGTCGTCGAATTCAGCGGCCAGTATACAAAAAAACCTAACTACGGCACATTCAAAGTTCTCGTGGATGGAAACAATATCGTCAATGCACTCGAAGTCGATTTAAGCGCGACAAAAAATTACCAAGGAAAAAATGAAACCGTCTCTCTTTCAGCCGAAGTGAAGGCTAGAAATTCAGGAAAATAGGAGGCAGCCATGAAAAAAACAAATCCTAGCAGTCTGCTGAAAAATCAGCAGTCTGCTCAAAAAGCTTCAGATGCTAGGCGCGGGCTTGAGGGCACTTGGAAGCGTACCGGAAGGTACGTTGACAAGTGCCCGAGACACGCAACGACGCAGATGAGGCTTTTTCAGAAGACTGCTGGTTCCACATTTCTCATCACGATGGTATGCGTCTTTGTCATGTCGCTGGTAGGAGGTTATAGCTATCAATTGTCTTCCTACAATTCCACTTATGTCAACCGTCTGCAAAAATCTTTGCAGGCGCATCAATTGGCAGAAGCGGGTTTGGTGAGAGCCTTATCAACGATTCGTTCCAACTGGAGTCAAGTCAATAATGCAGCCGCGTTTCCGCTGACAACTTTTGGAACGGGCACTTATGACGCCGGTGTGACGAATATCTCGGGGCGCTACCTCGTATCCTCGGTCGGAACGGTTTCCGGGGTCTCCAGAACAGTGACGGCGGAGGTAGCTGCACCCGCTTTCAACGCGCTGAACTATATCTTCGCTGGCGGTAGCAACGGCTCGCATGAGATTGAAATCGGCGGAAGTAGCTCCTCCGGCACCATCACCGGAGACATCTACGGCGCGGGTAATTTCGAGCTTGAAGGGCCCTCAGGCGGCGGACAACTCACAGTAACGGGAAACGTTTATGCGCTATCCAACATCACCACAAATGCAAGCGTGTCGGTGAGCGGATCGCAAAATCCGAACTACTCTAATACGGTCCAGTTTCCCGTCGTCGATTTTTCCTATTATCAAAACATCGCAACGACAAACGGCCAGTATTACGCCAGCAACGTAACCTACAACTCGGGTGGGATCCCGGCCAGTCCCGCCGGAGGCGTGATCTTCGTGAACGGTAACATCGACATCCGCGGCACGCAGAACACAACAGCCTGTATCATCGCAACCGGGAACATCACAATAGCTAAATCAGGCAACACTTACCCACGGGTAACCATCAATCAATATTCCAATTATCCGGCGCTGATGACGCAGAACGGCGAAATCACGTTCTCGAGCACTGGCACCGGCAATGCCTCTCTTGTGACAACCGGCCTGGTCTATGCTGGGAACAACCTGCGCATCGATGGAAACCACGACACGTTTTCGTTCACGGGCTCGGTCATTTCACGCGGCAAGATCGAAATTGACTCCAGCTCGCAGAGCACAATGACCGCGACATACGTACAACAGTCCCCACCAGGGTTTACAACCTCCAGCAGCGGGACCATGGCGATCCGCAGTTATACCCGCTGAGAGATCCGATCGTAGAACAGGCTGCATACGACCAAACCGAATATTCCGTACAAGACAGACACTGGCACGACCGCTTTGGGAACAACCCGTTTCAAAAAACCTTCCGGATTCTGATAAACGAAAGCCATGTCCGTTTCCTTAAGAAGTGACAAACGATGTCGACCAACGGCCTGTTCCATCTCAAGCGTAGGTTTCGCGTTTCTGTCTTTGAACCAAACGATAATTCTTGCGTCCGTCAACCGATTGCTCTGTGCATAAGGCTTGACCTCGGCCAGCATGGCGCAGGACGTGGCACGGTCCGCGAGGATCCCTAAAATTCCCGCCGTGTATGAAAAATCGGTCCAAAGAATATCATCGGGGTCAGAATTCGCGCGCACCACTTCGACAATCTTGGCGTAATCCTCTGGAAAAAAAATGCTGAAACCCTGCGCGCGGAAATTACGTTTTTCATCCGGTAAAAGATAGCGCATAATCGTGCGATCGGCCCAAACCCAGCGCCCTTTTTTCTCCGGTACATTCCATTCAAAAAAGGGTCCCGCAAATAAAACGAACAGCACCAGAACCGTGAATGCCGCTAACAATTTTTGGGCAGACAGCCTCCTCTGCCATGAACGCAGTAGCTCATCGACAAAAAGCGCGGCCAAAATCGACGGACCTATAAGGCCATGCCCGTTGAAAAAACGCGTCGGATGCGTAATCACCAGAGGCAAAAAACCGCCTAGGAGCGCCAAAGGCAACGCAATCGTCTTCAACGAGCATTTCCTGAAAAAAAAGTAACCCATGCCGCCCAAAGCTAACAGATCCACTGCCACGTCAAACTCCCACTTGCGCAGTTCGTGGACTTTGATAAAAGAAAAAAACTGACCATAATGAGCCTGATAAATCAAAAAGGGCGCGGCTAAGAAAAGCGCTATGCCCCCCGTTTTAAATGCCGAATAGGCGATTTCTTTCCGAAAGATCGCATAAAAAATAAGCGTCAGTAGGATCAGCCATGCTCCCAGGGTGTGGGTGTAAAAGCAGAGCGCCACGAGCAAACCAGCTGCGAACGCTTTTCTTTTTTCGACATAACCCAATGCCCACAACCCAAATACTATCGACAAATTGAAAGCCGACAAAGTCACGGAGGCCAGTGCCAATGAAAAAATAGAGGATAGCAAAAGCAAGCTTAAAAAAGCGACGCGTTTGGTATACAACTTCAGCACCAGCTGATAGAAAGAAAAAAGAAAAATTGGGTATGAAAAACAATCCACAAAACGCCCAATCGTGATGGGAGCAAAACCTATTTTGTACAAAAAAAGCATTGCTATGTGCAAAACAGGCGGGTAAAGATGCGGCCGGCCGGAAGGCGCGTATTCCCAGAAAGCCTGCGTCACATAACCACCAGCATCGGCAAAACCCTTCATGACGCTCAAGTGATAATAAACGTCCAGAAATTTTGGCAACAGCGGCCATTGCATGATTTGGAAAAAAGTACAGAGAAACAGAATGCCGGCGGAATAAACGGGCCATGACAGATCTTCAAAAGAAAAAGACGGTGCGGATTTCATGGTTTGATAAAGTTTTATAAAACAAGACCCTCGCCTTGTAAGCGAGGGTCCGTTTTGTCGTAGATTTAGATCAGATTACGGTAGCACATGCAAATCAGGCGAAGCCGACTTACTGCAAGTAGGCTTTGTTCCGATCGCTGCAATCGTATACGTACCCGTAGCGGGGCAGGTTGGCATCACATTGCTCTTAAGATACGGAGTGACGTCAGCCGCCACCGGCGTGACCGTTGAGTCCTTATTGTTCTCGAGCGCGTACTGTTCTTTGGATGCATCGATCAGACGCATATTATTGATGCAAGTGCCGCGACGAGCATTGGTCCTGGCCTGCGCGAAGTTCGGTACCGCGATCGCAGCCAACAGACCGATAATCGCCACAACAATCATGATTTCTACCAGCGTAAAGCCGGCCGTGTTCTTTTTGATGATCATGGAATTGCTCCTTTTTTATTTCCATCCAAGAGACTTATAGGAGCTTTTGTGGCAGGGTCGCTAATATTATAATGGCGATTCCAAAACACCCCTGGCACTGCAAAATACCCTTCTATCTCTTATCAGGAATTACTATACCCTATTAACAGTATAATATAATTAACTTCATTTGTCAACTAATTACTAACCAGAGTAGATAACTGGAAAATTGGCATGAACATACATATCACAATGCCCCCGATCACTATTCCTAAAAAAGCAATAATGAGTGGCTCGATCAGGCTGGTAATGCCAGAGACAGCCGCATCCACTTGATCATCGTAAAAATCAGCTATTTTGGTCAGCATCTTTTCTAGCTCACCGGTCTGCTCCCCCACCGAGATCATGCGCACTACCAGTGGCGGAAACACCTTGGTGCGCATCAGGGGTGTTGTGATATTTTCACCCTCCCGGATCGAACCGCGCACTTTGTTCACGGCGCTTTCAATGATACGGTTGTTGGCAGTCTTGGCAACGATTTCAAGCGCGGTCAAAATCGGCACGCCGCTTTTCACCAACGTGGATAAGGTTCTTGAAAATTTGCTCACCGCGACTTTGCGCATGATGATACCGAAAACAGGCATATTGAGTTTAAAACTGTCAAATAGCACGGTGCCTTTTTCCGTTTTTAAAAAACGCTGTATCGCAAAAAATGCCACAACAACCGCGCCGGACCAAAGAAGAAAATTGTGGATCAAAAAATCGCTGACCGCCACTAGTACCAATGTAGGCAAAGGCAGTTTTCCACCAAAATCGGCAAAAATATTTTTGAATACCGGCACGACTTTCATCATCAGCACCAGCGTAATCACCACCGCCATCAAACTGACCACGGCCGGATAGATCATGGCCGAGCGGACCTTGCGAATCAAGGAGTCCGTTTTCTCGAGATAAGAGGCCAAGCGTTCCATGATGGCATCCAGTGCGCCGCTAGACTCTCCCGCTTTCACCATATTCACGAAAAGAACCGAGAAAGCCCGCGGGTGTTTGGCCAACGCTTCATGAAATCCGGAACCGGATGAAACATCTTTTTTGACTTCGATGACAATGGCGCGAAACCCTTTGTTTTCGATCTGTTCGCTCAATATCTCGAGCGCTTGCACAAGCGGAATGCCGCTATCGATCATCGTGGCCATTTGGCGCGAGAATAAAACCAGTTCTCCTAATTTGACTTTGCCGCCGAATTTCGAGGCAAAGTGTGCTTTCTCTTTTTTCTTTTCTTCTTTGATCGAAATGATGATCAGCTCTTGTTTTCTTAAAGCCTCGACCAGCGCTTTTTGATCGGTCGCCTCCGTGATGCCATTGACGGGACGGCCGGTTTTTTCTTTGGCGGCGTAACGAAACATCGGCATTTTATTCGTCCTCCGTCGTCACGCGTATCACCTCATCCAGCGTTGTGACTCCCTGACAAAATTTCTTAAACGCGTCTTCGCGCAGCGTTGACATCCCCATTTTCACCGCGTAATCCTTGATTTCATAAGATGAGACGCGTTTGACAATCAGGTCCCGGATGGTGTCATCCACCACAAGCGCTTCCAGCACGGCCAATCGCCCGCGATAACCGGTGTGGCTGCACTTATCGCAGCCGCGTCCTTTAAGAAAATTACGGCTTTTACTGTCGGGAGCCAACTTGTCCAAATCGATGCCAATTTTTTTAAACACTTCTGCGGGAATGTCCATTTTTTCTTTGCAGTGAATACACACTTTGCGGCAAAGGCGCTGGGCCACTACCAGGATCACGCTGGAGGCAATCAAAAAAGGCTCCACCTTCATATCGATCAAACGAGTCATAGCGCCAGCAGCGTCGTTGGTATGAAGCGTGCTGAGCACTAGCTGCCCTGTCAAAGACGCCTTGATCGCGATATCAGCGGTCTCTGAATCACGAATTTCGCCCACCATCACCACGTCCGGACTTTGTCTTAAGATGGCCCTTAAACCGTTGGCAAAATCAAGTCCCACTTCGGCGCGCGCATGAATTTGAGTGATTCCCGTCACTTGATACTCGATCGGATCTTCAATCGTGATGATGTTACGTTCCGGGGTGTTTAATTGGTTTAGAACCGAATAAAGCGTTGTGGATTTGCCGCTGCCGGTGGGGCCCGTAATCAAGATCATGCCGAAAGGTTTGGCCACAGACGACTTAAAAGCTTCCAGAGTCTCCGGCAAAAAACCAAGATTGTCCAGGCCAAAACTAATTGAGCTTTTGTCTAAAATACGCATGACGATTTTGTTCCCAAAATGGACAGGCAGCAACGACACGCGGAAATCTACTTCCTTGTCCTGCAGCTTCACTTTAAAACGCCCATCCTGGGGAAGACGATGTTCCGTAATGTCCAGGCGAGACATAATTTTGAGACGCGTCAAAATCGCGTTCTGGTTTTTTTTGGGTATTTGCAAAGCTTCTTGCAAGTTTCCGTCCACGCGATAGCGTACGCGCACCGAATGCTCAAAAGGTTCGATGTGAATATCGCTGGCCCGCTTATTCAGCGCTTCCCGGAGAATCAGATCCACCATTTTAACGATCGGCGCTTCCGCACTTTGACTGCTGATATTCGCCACATCAGAATCTTCCTGACTTTTTACCACTTCGAGATCTTGCGCCTCCACGCCCAACTGGCCGATAATCGTATCGATATTTTCGGATTCGTTGGCGTAAACTTTATCCAGCGCGTCCTGCACGTCTTTTTCAGTCGACAACACGCACTCCACTTTGCTTTTCGTGATAAGTTCAATATCGTCCACGGCGATGATATTGAATGGGTCAACCACGGCCAATGTGAGCGTGTTTCCTATCTTGGAAATAGGAATGATCTGGTGCCGACGGGCCAACTTCTCGGGGATCAGACAAAAAAGCTCGGGATCAATCTTATATTTGGCAAGATTCAAGAACGGGATCTTGAGCTCGGCGGACAAAAGCGACGTGAGTTCTTTGTCAGTGATCAGTCCCATCCGCACCAGCACGTCGCGTAATTTTCCGTTGCCGTCCTTGGCATATTCCACCAATGCTTTTTGAATATCCGCTTCGCTGATGCGCTTGGATTGTTTTAACACCTCGACGATACGCTCGGAAAGGTTTTTCATTTACTCTTCATCCCGCACGGTGACGCGCATGACTTCCTCAGCCGTTGTGACGCCTTGGACAATTTTAGCAATTCCGTTTTCACGCAACGTCATCATGCCTTCTGCGCGAGCCAGGCGCTTGATTTCGTATTCTTGCGCGCCCTTAAGCACCAAACTTTTCATACGGGTGGTCATGGTGATCGCCTCCAGCAACACGGCCCGACCCGTGTATCCTTTTTTCACGCAGGCTTCACAACCTTTCCCGCGCCAAAATACCGGTTTGGCCCCATTTAAATATTTATCTGTGATTCCAATTTGTTTGAGAAGCTCTTTGGAAGGCTCGTAGCTTTCTTTGCACTTGATGCAAATTTTTCGCACCAGACGCTGAGAACCAGCCAGCAACACGCTCGAAGTGATAAGAAAAGGTTCGACGCCCATATTGACAAAGCGCGTCACGGCTCCGGCCGCGGTGGTGGCATGCAAGGTACTCAAAACCAAGTGCCCCGTCAGCGCAGCTTTGATGGCCACATCCGCTGTTTCAGAATCACGAATTTCTCCTACCATAATGATGTCCGGATCTTGCCGCAAAATAGAACGCAACGCTGCCGCGAACGTAAGGTTCACCTCGGAACGAATCGCCACTTGATTGATTCCTTCAATTTGGAACTCCACGGGATCCTCGACTGTGACCAAATTTTTCTCAGGACTATCGATCAGTTTTAAAACCGAATAAAGTGTCGTGGTTTTGCCGGCGCCCGTCGGACCGCACACCACGATCATTCCGTGAGGATGCTGGGCGGCTTTTTTAAGCGCCTCCAGCGGCGGCGCCTCGAATCCTAGTTTTTCAATATCCAAAATCGCCTGGCTTTTATCTAAAATACGCAACACCACTTTTTCACCAAAATAAGTGGGAAGCACCGAAACACGGAAATCCACAAACCGGTCTTTCACCTTGATCTTGATACGACCGTCTTGCGGAACGCGGTGTTCGGCGATATCGAGGTTCGACATGACTTTCACGCGGGAAACAACTCCCGCCTGCATGGCGCGTGACGCCAAAAGCCCTTCTTGCAGCATGCCATCCACGCGGTAACGCACACGTAGATTTTTTTCTTCCGGTTCGATAAAAATATCGCTGGATCGGCGCTTGACGCCTTCGGCCAAAATAGTGTTCGTGAGTTTCACGACGGGTTCTTCTTCGGTGAGCCGCAACAATTCCTGGGCGGAACCATCGGCGTTTCCGGAAAAGCTGGATGAGCCTTCTTCGACGTGAAGCCCTTCTTCCGACATATTCTTCATGACATCTTGAATGGCTTGCGTCACATTTTCGCCGTAATATTGTTCGATGGCCTCTTTCACATCTTTGTCGATGGCCAAAAGGGGCTGGATAATCCTGCCAGTTGTGCGCCTCAAATCATCAATAGCGTCGACGTTCACCGGATCCGACATCGCCACAGAAAGTTTGTTTTCAGTGCAAGCCACTGGGATCAAACAATAATGTTCTGCGATTTTTTTGGGGACAAGCGCAATGACTTCGGGCGGAATCTTGGTGCGCGCCAAATAGGCCGCGGGAATGTTCAACTCGATGCTCAGCACCTCGAGCAGCGCGTCTTTTGAAAGATACCCGAGGTTTACCAGCAGTTCGCCCAAGCGCTCTTTTTTTTCCTTCTGGATTTTGAGCGCCTGCATCAGCTGTTCCGGCGTGATCAGCTTTTTTTGGATGAGAATTTGTCCAATACGTTCTCGCAGCGCGGATTTCATGAGGGTATTCAGGCTTTATATGTATTTTTGATGGTGTTGCTCACGTCGGTAGCGGTCGTGACAAACACTTGCACCTTATAGTGAGTCAACATCTCCACATCCTCGATTGCTTGTGTATTCAAAGGATTAGACATCGCCACCGTTAAAATGCTGCCAACACGATCCACCGCAATAAGCCCGTACTGTTTGGCCACATATTCCGGAATAATTTTTGCCACCTCAGAATCCACTTCGTAGCCGTCTAGCGGTAAATAGGGAAAACCATACTGGGCCGTCAAAGCCTGTGCGATCGCCTCTTCGGTCACGTATCCTCGCGTCACCAAAATCTGACCTAGGAGCCCTCCTTTTTCTTTCTGAACCGCCAAAGATTCCTCCAGCTGCTCCCGAGTAATCAAGCGGCAGTCGATCAAGAGTTCTCCGAGTTGCTTTTGCAGAATTTTTTTCATGCCATGCACTGTGAGCCGTTGCCATAGGCAAATAAGACGAACGTAAAACTATTTATTGCCCTTGGTTTCCATGAGGCGTTCAAATTCCAAAATATCCAAGGAACGTGCGGCTGCCTCCTCCTTGGTGACCCGACCCGCTCGAACAAGTTCTACCAAACTCATGTTCAACGTCTTCATGCCCTCCTTCTGCCCCATCTGCACCGACGAGTAAATCTGATGAGATTTGGACTCGCGAATCAATGTACGAATGGCCGGCGTGGCAAGCAATATTTCAGGGGCCATGGCCAGACCGCCGCCTTTTTTTGCCAGAAGCTGTTGTGAAATGATCGCCTGCAACACAAAAGATAATTGCACGCGCACCTGCTGCTGCTGATAGGCGGGAAACACGTCGATGATGCGATTGATCGATTGCACCGCATCCGGCGTGTGCAACGTCGCAAAAACAAGGTGTCCCGTTTCGGCTACCGTCAACGCAATTTCCACGGTTTCCAAATCCCTCATCTCTCCGATCAGAATCACGTCCGGATCTTGACGAAGCACATGTTTCAGCGCCTGGTTGAACGAATGCGTATCCGAGCCAACCTCGCGCTGAGTCACCTTGGCCTTTTTATTTTTAAACAAAAATTCAATCGGATCTTCGACCGTGACAATGTGGCAGGAATAATTCGCATTGATATAATCGATCATCGCCGCGAGCGTCGTCGTCTTTCCGCTGCCGGTGGGGCCGGTGACCAAAATCAGGCCGCTGGGCCTAGAAACAAGGCTTTCAGCTACGCGTTCGGGAAATCCGATTTCTACAAAACTCATAGGACTGAACGGCAATGCACGAATCGCGGCACCTATGGCGGAACGCTGGAAAAATAAATTCACGCGAAAACGCCCTACGCCCGGAATGCCGAACGAGTAGTCGAGTTCTTTTTCACGTTCGAATAATTTGAAACGGTCCTCGCTGAGCGTTTCAAGAATCAATTTCACCATGCCTTCATAGTCAAAGGGGGTCTCGGACAAATAAACCAAATCCCCATCCACACGCATGGACGGACACACCCCATCGCCAATATGAAGATCGGAGGCGTGATTTTCGACCACATGCCCGAGCCACTTGGCCAGCGTAGCTCCTTTTTCAAATGACTTATCGACAACCATTGGCTTCCTTTCGTGTTTTAAGCAAAAGCTTCCAGTATTTTTTTCTCATTTTTTGCCACCCTCATGCGGTCCTGAGCCTTGATATAAAGTCCGTCGGCATGAACGCCATCAATCGGATTTTCGCTCACACCCGCACAAGAAATCAGTTGCTCCTCTGTCCCAAAAGGCAATGCCAAAATCTCCTGGCTGATTTTTTCAACGATCTCGATGCTTTTTTTCTTGTTCTTATCGGGTAAAATGATCACGAATTCACCCCGTCCGATTCTCGCAGCGCGGTCAAACTCGCGTAGTTGATTATTAAAAACTTGCGCGACGGCCTTCAGCGCTTCTTCGGCTTTCGATTCTCCCTGAGCAAGAGCAAACGCATCAAAGTTTTGAATTAGGATATAAACAAATGAACACGGTCTTTGATAATGAATCGCTCTTTGAATTTCTTCATCCAGGCGTTCGCGGATGTAAGTCGAATTGTAAAGACCGGTGAGCTTGTCTTTCAAGGAAAGTTTCTCGACTTTCTCAAGAAGCTCTTTGGCATTCTTGGATATCGTTTTAAGGCTACGGGTCAAATCCTGGATCTCATCGGTGGTGCCAGAAGTTTCAATGTTTGGCTCGGAATCCAATTTGCCCTCTGCAATGTTCTGTGCCACGGCTGTCACGTCCGAAATTGGCGTTATCATTTGCTTGGTGATATAAAAACCTAGAAGCGAAATAAATAGACTGAACAGGCTCACCAAGCTCACTGTCGTCAAATTGGCTTGATTGGCCTCGAAGGGAAATTTGATAAACAGCGACGTCACGTAAACCCCTGCCAAGATAGGCAACAACGACATGAGGCAAAAGCTAACCATCATTTTATATTTTAACTTAGTGGGCAGAATCGATCTATTAGCATTCATAAGGCACTTATTTTTGTCCTTTGTTGATTAAAATTATATACTATGAATTAATTATAGTCAATAGTGATAAGCTTGCCATAGGCTGACAAAATAGACCACTGAAAGGCAAGAATTCAAACAAAAGAACTAAAAAAGGGAGCGACGAATTTGGATATTGATCAAAAGCCCTATGGCAAACATGGTCATCACGACAGACGTGCCTCCATAACTGACGAGTGGCAAAGGCACACCGACCACAGGCAAAAGTCCCATCGTCATGCCAAGGTTAATGATGGTTTGAACCGCCAGCATGGTGGTAATGCCGCAGGCAAGTTGACTTCCAAATCGGTCCGGCGTTTGCCCACAGATTTGATACCCGCGCCGCACGATGAGCCAAAAAAGAACCACGACGAGAATTGAAGCGATAAGCCCCCCCTCCTCGCCGATCACTCCAAAAATAAAATCAGTATGCCGCTCAGGCAAAAACTTAAGCTGATTCTGCGTACCCCCCATGAATCCCTTTCCGAAAAATCCTCCCGATCCAATGGCGATTTTCGATTGAATGATCGTGTAGCCTGCTCCGAGCGGGTCGAGATTCGGATTCATGAATACTAACAGCCGCGAACGTTGATACTCTTTTAAAAACATGAAAAAAACGGGGCTCAGCACCACCAGAGCCCCCATGAGCAACAATAGCTTGCGTGAACTGAAACCCCACAAATAAAGCATGGATAAAAAAACCGGGATGAGAATAAGGCCTGTGCCGAGATCCGGCTCTTTCAATATTAAAAAAAACGGCACCAGGACAATGCCGAACGGAAACAACCATTGTTTTTTAGAAATAAATTCCACTCGGTGAGTGGAAAAAAAACGACTTAAAGTCAAAATAACTGCAAGCTTCGCAAATTCAGAGGGTTGAAAATTAAAACCACCCAAATCGATCCACCGCCTAGCGCCGAATCTGGGTGGCATAAACAACACCGCTATTAAAAAAATAAGGCTTAAAAAATAAGCCGGCCATGCGAAATCCACCCATTTGAAATAATCCCACCGAGCCACTAAAAATATAATAAAAATACCGATGCCCATCCATAAAAATTGCCGCGCAGCCAGCGTGTCATCCAAAGGCTGTTGCGCCTTGAAGGAGGCGCTGTAAATGCTCAAAATGCCAATTAAAAAAATCGCAATCGGCGTAAAAAAAAGAAGTTTATCGAAATAGCTAAAAGGATTTTTTCTATTCACAGATAATTCTTATCCTTCAATTG
>CAZVNB010000002.1:0-16952 GCA_964628355.1 uncultured Planctomycetia bacterium
TTGGATCCGGCCGGCGTTTTTGGGCGCACGCTGGATGTTTTGATGTTCATTTTGCTGGCCAGGTCCGAACACTGCGACCGATGGAATAAGGTGATGCAGCGTTGCCATCTGGCTAAGGCGACGCCGGTGCTTTCGGCCTGGTCGACCGCGTACGGGATCCTGCCGCCGGAAGACAGAAAGGGGAGAAGGCTGATCTGGGATCTCGGAACGGATTTCCTGAACGGCTTTGTTTTTGAACACAACCGGATCCAAAGCTACAGGGTTTTTGTCTCCACAAAGATGGACAACTCCCAGATCGCGGATCAGATCCTCGCGGTGTCCAAAGAATGGACGGAAGCTCAGAGCGGCATCGAGGAAATTATTCTTACCGGAGATTTGTCGCAGAATTCGGTGATCCTGAACCGCCTTCATACTTCAGGAGCGCTACCGGTGCGCCAGGCTTCGCCGAACGGTTTATCCAAATTGGATCAGCCGCGACATGCTTCGCTGGCGGGGCTTCTTCAGGTGGCCGATGAGCTGGAAAAAAGGACGCCGCGTTTACGGCATGACAAAGATTTTTTCGTGCGTCTCAAAGACAGAGCCACCTCGCTCTTGAACGATTATTTCTAACATGAAGTTCAGCGCAATTCTGGAAGTTCTATCGGATCTTAAAAAAGGAAGAATGGTGATCGTGGTCGACGACGCCGATCGCGAGAACGAAGGGGATCTCGTAGTGGCGGGGGACTTCGTCACTGCGCGCAGCGTGAATTTCATGGCCAAACACGGGCGGGGGATCATTTGCGTGCCGATGGAATCCAAAAGACTCGCGCAACTGGGCATTGACCTGATGGTGTCGAATACGGTGGATGAGTTGAAAACGGCATGGACGGTTTCGATCGACGCCAAACACGGCATCACCACAGGCATCTCGGCTTATGACAGAGCCCGGACCATCCGGGCGCTGGTGGATCCCGGGACCCGGAAAGAGGATCTGGTCAGGCCCGGACACATTTTCCCGCTCAAGGCCAGGGAGGGAGGGGTACTGGTACGGGCCGGCCATACCGAAGCCTGCGTGGATCTTATGAGGCTTGCCGGGCTGACTCCGGCCGGCGCCATTTGCGAGATCATGAACAACGACGGCAGCATGGCGCGCACGCCGGAGCTGGCGCATTTTGCCAAGCAACACAAACTCAAAATTTGCGCGATCCGCGACCTCATCGAATACCGCCGAAAAAAAGAAAAACTCGTGAGCAAGGCTGTAGAGACGCGCCTGAGGAATGAATTTGGCGAGTTTAAGCTCGTGGCTTATGAATCAGCGGTGGACAAGGATTATCATATGGCGCTTGTAAAAGGCCAGATCGATCCAAAAAAAGAAATTTTGGTGCGCGTGCATTCGGAATGTTTTACGGGGGATGTGCTCGGATCCAAGCGTTGTGATTGCGGCCAACAACTCAGGCGGTCCCTGGAGTTGATCGCCCATGAAAAATGTGGGGTGCTGCTGTACATGCGCCAAGAGGGCCGTGGGATTGGTCTTCTCAATAAACTGAAGGCCTACCAACTGCAGGACCAGGGATTGGATACGGTGGAAGCCAACCAGCGCCTAGGTTTTCCGGCGGATCTGCGCCATTACGGCGTGGGCGCGCAGATTCTTGTGGATCTTGGTATTAAAAAAATACGTCTTTTGACGAACAATCCTAAAAAAATCGTGGGACTGGAAGGTTATGGCTTGAAAGTGGTGGAACGTGTGCCGATTCAAATGAAGCCGGGTCGGCATAATCAAAAATACCTGCAAACTAAAAAAAATAAACTGGGCCATTTTTTGGATGAAATCGCGCGTGAATAAAAATGGTTATTCCAAAAAAAAGAACCGTGTGCCCAACATTAAAGGCAGTTACGCGGCGCGCGGCAGACGATTTGGAATCGTGGTTTCGCAGTTCAACGAGTTTTTGACCGCGCAGCTTCTGGAGGGTGCGCTGGATACGTTGCTGCGGCACGGCGCGCGCGCCAAGGACATTTATGTGGCGCATGTGCCGGGCGCTTTTGAAATACCGTTGGCTGCCAAGAAACTGATTTCAAAATTCAAACCCCAGGCGGTTATCACTCTGGCCGTTGTTATTAAAGGCCAGACACGCCACTTTGACCAAGTGGTTGCCCAGAGTGCCAAGGGAATTCGTGAGCTTTCAATGAAAAGCGATGTTCCGGTGATTCTCGGCATCATCACGGCGGACAAACCCCAACAGGCGATCGAGCGGGTCGGGATCAAGCAAATGAACAAAGGCCGCCAGTGGGCACAGGCGGCCATCGAGATGGCAAATTTGCTGCGGAAGCTTTCTTGAGAAAACGCACCCGTAGCCGCGAATTTGCGCTGCAGATTTTGTACGAACTGGATATCGCTCCCTCGGAAATTGGGGACGCGCTCGAGGATTTTTGGAAGGATCGCACGAGTTTGGAGCTTAGCGACCCCGAGAAAATGGCTTTGGAAGAGGACAAGAAAGAACCCGAAGTGCGCGATTACACAGAAAAGCTCGTGCGCGGAACGCTGAAAAAAAAAGTTTCCATCGATCTTATCATCGAGCACTATGCCGAAAATTGGGAAATTGACCGCATGGCCTGCGTGGACCGAAATATCCTGCGCTTGGCCACCTATGAAATTTTACATATCGAAGAAATTCCCATGAAAGTGGCCATCAACGAGGCCGTTGAGCTTGCCAAGCGTTATGGCGAACAGGACTCTTCCAAATTTGTGAACGGCATTTTAGACCGTATTGCAAAAACCGAATGCAAAAAGTAACCTTGCAAGATATTTTTTTCATGCGCCGCGCGCTGCAGATTGCCCACAGAGGTCATGGCGGTGCGCATCCAAATCCATTGGTTGGCGCGGTGATTGCCACCGGTAATAAAATTCTCTCCGAAGGAGCCCATGAACGGTTTGGCGGTGCCCATGCGGAAATCAACGCGCTGCGCCGTTTACGTGGTATTTCCAAAGCCGCCACGCTTTACACGACGCTGGAGCCTTGCGCGCATTTTGGCAAAACCCCGCCTTGCGTGGATTTTATTTTGAAAAAAAAAATCCGGCGTGTGGTGATCGGCGCAAAAGATCCCAATCCTCTGGTCTGCGGCCGGGGGATTGATCGCTTAAAAAAAGCCGGCGTGAAAGTAATCGTCGGGGTTCTCGCCAGCCAAGCCCGGGCTTTAAACCGTGATTTTAAACAATGGATCCTGAAAAAAATCCCCTATGTGACGGTAAAAATCGCGCAAAGCCTGGACGGAAAAATAGCCGCCCGTAGCGGCCAGTCGCGTTGGATTACCGGTAAAAAAGCCAGACGTTTTTCCCACCAGCTTCGGGCCAAGGCGGATGCGGTGTTGGTGGGCGTTGGGACGGTGCTCAAGGATGATCCGCGATTGAATGTGCGCCTGGGGCGTCGAGCGCATCAGCCGGCCAAGGTCATTCTCGACGCCACTCTACGTACGCCGGTGTCGGCCAGAATATTTTCGCCTGCATTAGGCGGCAAGGTTTTGATTTTTACCACGTTCCGCGCGTCTTCGAAAAAAATGAAAATCCTTTCCAGAAAAGCCGAAATTTTCGTGGTCAAGGAAAAAGAAAGAGGCCGCGTGGATTGGAAACAAACCCTTCAAATTTTAGGCCGAAAAGGAATCGTGCATTTATTGGTGGAAGGCGGCGGCGAGGTATTGGCGAGCGCTTTTGACGCCGGCATCGTGAACGAGGCGTATTTTTTTGTGGCGCCCAAGGTTATCGCCGGCAGCAAACACTTGGCGCAGGCTCGATTTTTTAGGAAAAAAGAATGGACGGCGGTGGGCGACGACTTTCTTTTTCACGGAGTTTTGTGATGTTTACCGGAATGGTCGAAGCCAGGGCCCGCGTTTTATCGCTCAATAAAACAGAAAAAGGCGCGCGGCTCACCTTGCGGGTACCGGCGTCTTTTTCCAAGCTTCGCTTAGGCAGCAGTGTTTGTGTCAGCGGAGCTTGCCTCACCGTGTCCGCCCGCAGCAGCGGAAAACTTTCATTCGATCTTTTAAAAGAAACGATGAAATGCACGATTTTTGAAAATCTAAATACCAAGGCGGAGCTTAACCTAGAGCGGGCGCTTCGATGGAAGCGACGGATCGAAGGCCATTTTGTTCAAGGCCATGTCGACGGGACGGGACGTGTTTTAAAAGTGCTTCACAAACCCCGGCAGGAAAGTTTTCAGGTTTCGTTTCCCCGTAGGCTGAAACGCTATTTTGTCACAAAAGGTTCCGTGGCCGTGAACGGCGTCAGTTTGACCATCGGCAATGTCCGCGGCAATACTTTTTGGGTGCACGTGGTTCCGATGACGCTAAAAAAAACGAATTTAGGGCAATTGCAAATCGGAAATATTGTTAATTTGGAAGCGGATATTCTTCTTAAGTTTTTTCGTCGATTGACAAGCCCCCAGAGCCATTATAAGCTAGCAGTCTGCTCAAAAAAGCCTTAGATGCAAGGCGCAACCAAACGACCGCGGAGGCGTACCGGAAGGTACGTCGCACAAGGGAGTGCCGGAAGCAACGCAGCAGATGAGGCTTTTTTGAGCAGACTGCTAAGGTCTTTAAATCGGATAAGCGGCTGAGGCCGGGGAAATGGCATGAAAAAATCTCGCATGGTTGGGCTCATTTTGTTGATGGTTTTGGCGCTTTCCGCGCCGGCGCACGCATCGTGGGTATGGAGTCCGGACATCGGAAAGTGGATCAATCCCAAAAAAGCCGCCAAGGACACGCCGGAAGAGCAATACGACTGGGCGCTTCAGTTTTTTAATCAAAAAAACTGGGACCGGTCCATCGAAGAGTTTGAAAAACTCGAATCGACGTTTCCGACTTCGCGTCTGGCGGCTGAGGCGGTGTATTATCAAGGGCTTGGTTGGGAACAAAAAGACGAACCAGCCAGGGCTGCCGACGCTTACCAGAAACTCGTGGACCGTTATCCCTACAGCGACCGTATCAAGGATGCGATCAAGCGCGAGTTTGAAATTGCCAACGAATTTTCCGTCGGGGGTAAAGTAAAAATGCTGGGCGTGCCCGTGCTGCCGGGATATGACAAAGCAATCGAGCTTTATAACCACATCATTAAAAATGCTCCTTTTGGCAGTTACGGCGACCAGGCACAATTTAAGCTGGGGGAACTTTACCGTTCACAAGGAGAGTTTGACCTGGCTCAAAAGGCTTTTCAAACGTTGTTGGACGAATACCCGAGCTCGGATCTGGTGCCCAAGGCAAAATATCAGATTGCCAACGCTTCGATGCAGGCTTCCAAGAAAGGTCAATTTGACGAGCAGCACGCTGAACGCGCGATCGAGGAATTTCAGGAATTTAAAAACGCCTTTCCGGTAGACACACAAACAGTATTGGCCGATGAATCCATCAAGACGATCCGCGCCGAAAAGGCCCAGCGCAGTTTCAATGTGGCCACTTTCTATGAGCGGCAGAAAAAATGGTCGAGCGCGAAAGTGTATTACCAGGAGCTGATTCAGAATTATCCCGAAACACCGGCGGCGGCCATGGCCAGGAAAAGGCTGGACGACGTGATTCGCAATCAAAACAAACCCGCGCCGTCCAAACTTTCGAAGTTCAAATTTTGGTGAGGTTAGCAATGAGGCAATGGATTTTAAAAATTTTTGCCGTGGGGCTGATAGCTGTCTGCGGCGGTTGCGGTTACACCACGAAGTCCAACCTGCCTGAAAACTTGAAGCGTATTCACGTGGCGCCGGTGAAAAACGGCGTGGATTTATCCTCGGAAATTTCGGAAAAAACACCGTTCCGGGTGTATCGTCCGGGGCTGGAGGTGGAGCTGACAAACGCCATCATTAACCGATTTATTTTTGACGGCCAACTCAAAGTCACCGGCCCCGACAAAGCCGATGCGGTGGTGGAGGCAACGCTGGCGGATTACCGCCGAGATGCGCTTCGTTACAATCAGACAGACGAGGTTCAGGAGTACCGTCTGAGCGTGTCCATGGATGTGGTGGTGACGCAAAAGACCGATCAAAAAGTTTTGTGGCGTGACCGGGTGACCGGGGACACGACATTTTTTCTCTCCGGAACCCGGTCCATCAGTGAAGACCAAGCGGCCGCTAAGGCAGTGGAAGATGCGGCGCGACGGGTCGTGGAAAAAACCATTGAGTATTGGTAATATTTCTAATCCAGCCGTCACTTTATTGATCGGCAAAGAATATTTTCTGAAAAGAGAATTTATTTTTTCATTGCGTCAGCGTTTTTTCCCCGACGATTCCAATCCCGCAGTCAATTTTCAAGAGTTTGCGGCCGATCAAGACTCCCTTCATTCTTTTTTTGATTTTCTGGGCACGATTCCCTTTGCGGCCGATCATCGTTTGGCAGTGTTCTGGGGCGTGGACCTGCTGTCCGAGGAGGAGCAAGGCAGACTTGAGACCTGTCTGGAGAAATTGCCCCGTTCAAGCATTTGCGTGCTTGAATCCGAACAGACCAACGCAAAAAAAGATACCTTCTTGAGAAAACTGGCCGAGAAAGCCAAGCTCGTGCCTTGTCATACCCCATTCGAACGTGATTTACCGGCCTGGGTGGAGTCTCGAGTGAAGAAAAGAGGCTGCTCCGTGGATCGCAACGCGGCTTTGTTTATGATCGCGTGCGCGGGCGCTCATTTGGCGGAGCTCGACGCGGCTTCCGAACAGTTGTCGTTGTTCGTCCATCCAAAAAAAGTTATTGCGCTCGAAGACGCACGCGCGATGTTTCAAAAAAAATCTCACGAGGATGTATATCAACTTGCCGAATTTTTAGTCGATCAGCGTCCGGCTCAGGCGCTTGGCGTGCTAGAGGCCCTTTTTTGTCAGGGCACCCGCGCTCCTGAGATCATCGCAGCTTTGGCAGGTCAACTGGAACGCTGGAAAAAGGGAACCCAGCAGCTCGAAGCGGGTCGCACGCCGGCAGAAATCGCTCAAGATCTCCGGGTGCCGTCTTTTTTTCAGGACTCATTTTTTTCGCGTCTAAAGAGGCTTTCGATGCAAAGACTGCAAGGACTGACCGAGGCGCTACTGGTTTGTGACGAGTCCTTCAAAAGCGGCCAGGCCCAAGAGCGCCTGGCGCTTGAGAAACTTATTTGGACGACTTGACGGCTGCCTTGATTGAATTGACTTTTTGCTGAATGCGGGACTTGATTCTGGAGGCGCGATTTTTGTGAAGAATATTTTTTTTGACTGCTTTGTCCAGTTTCGAGAAAAGTGCGCGCGATTGTTGCGTGAGGTCAGTCTCATTTTTTTGGCCGACCAGCAGGTTCGTTTTGCGAAGCACTGTTTTCAGTTCGGACAGCACTCGGACATTATTCTCGCGGCGTCTTTTGTCGACGCGGATTTTCTTGATGGATTGCCTTCGATTGGCCATGACTTCCTCGGTTTAACGTTACATTGAAACGCACAGTGTAACCAAAATTAACTACGATGTCAACCCATCGGCATCTACACTATGATTATGCATAGGTCAGTAGCCAAATCTGCCGGTCTCATCGGCGTTCTCACCGGGTTTAGTCGTGTCCTGGGTTTTATCCGGGACATCGTGATTGCCAGCGCCTTTGGAACCGGAATAGGCGCCGAAGCCTTTGTGGTGAGCTTTAAGATCCCGAACCTGCTGCGCGACTTGGTCGGAGAGGGGGCGACCAATTCAGCCTTTGTCCCGGTGATGACGGAGTGTCACGAAAAAAAGCCTAAGGATTTTTGGCCCCTGGTTTCGACGCTTTTTCTGATTTTATCTATAGTGCTTTTGGCGCTCACGTTGCTGGGGATTCTTTTTGCGGGGCAGATTGTGGCTTTGCTTGCGCCCGGTTTTTTGCAAGCGGCCGATCCCCAAAAATACCCGCTGACCGTGAAGCTGACGCGGGTGATGTTCCCTTACATTTTTTTGATCGGCTTGTCGGCTCTGGCCATGGGCGTGTTGAACACGCTCAAAGAATTCAAGAGTTCCGCCGTGGGTCCGGCGCTGCTCAACCTCTGCATCATTATTGCGGCTTATTTTTTTGAGCCTCGCTACGGACCGATGGCGTTGGTGATCGGCGTTCTTCTGGGTGGTTTTTTTCAGTTGACCTACCAGGTACGGCCCCTATTGCAAAGTGGATTTCATTTGACTCGACCCGATTTTAACCATGGTTTTGCGCGCAAAATCGGAAAACTTCTGTTGCCCCGCGCATTGGGATCGGCGTTATATCAAATCAACGTATTTGTAGATTCGATTCTCGCGTCGTTTGAAAGCTGGGTGGGCGCGGGGGGTCAATCAGCGCTTTATTATTCCAATCGAATTTTTCAGCTGCCTTTGGCCATTCTCGGGGTGTCGCTGGCGCAGGCGCTTTTACCGACTTTTTCTACGCAGATTGTCCATGGAGACCGCCAGGGATTCAAAAACACGCTTTCTGCGGCTCTGCGGTCGCTGATGTTTCTGGTGATACCGGCGTCGTTGGGCTTGATGGTTTGGGCGCGGCCGATTGTACGAACGCTTTTTGAGCATGGAAAATTCAATGTTTATTCGACGGAAATCACATGCTCGGCTCTTTTTTATTATGCTTTTGGGCTTTTGTCCTGTTGTTTTATAAAAATTTTCGTCAATGCCTTCTACTCCATGCAAGACACGCGCACGCCGGTGAAAACCATGGTATTCTCGGTGGCGCTGAATGTCGTGCTTAGCCTTCTTTTCATGAAACGGTTAAAGATCGGCGGCCTGGCGCTGGCGTCATCGATTTCGGCCACGGTTAATTTAGGGCTGCTTTACTTTTTTTTAAGGAAAAAAATAGGTTCTATGGATGAGCTAAAAATCATCAAAGGATTTTTTAAAATGTTGTTGGCTGGCGCGGTGATGGTCGCTCTGGCGCTTGTCTACGAGCGTTATAGTTTGTCGCGAGTGGCGGCGGCCTCGCATTGGGTTCAGTCGTTGGCGCTGGCGGGGGGCGTTTGCTTGTGCGCGCTTGTTTATTTTATCGCCTGTCGTTTAATCGGTGTCGAAGAATCCAGGAATTTTTTCCATGACAAACCTGAAAAAATCAAACAGCCTTCCTAAGTATCTGAAAATTCGTCTGCAAGAAATGCCGGAGCGTCCGGGCGTGTATTTTTTAAAAAACCGAGACAATGAGATCATTTACATCGGTAAGGCGCTGTCGCTGAAAAAAAGAATCGCCGGACATTTTCGTTTTTTTGGCCAAGGTCTTTCAAAAGAGACTTTGATGATGTCACAAGTGGCCAGAATCGATATCCTTGAAACGCCGACGGAGGCGGAAGCGCTGCTTCTGGAGGCGTCGCTGGTCAAAGAGCAGCTGCCAAAATACAACCAGATGTTGCGCGACGACAAAAGCTATCCTTTTCTCAAAATTACCGCTGAAGAATATCCGCGTTTGCTCGTGGTGCGGGAACGCAAAGCCGACGGAGGAAAATATTTCGGGCCATACACCAGCGCGAGCCTTCTGCGTCAGGCTGTCCGATGGCTTAGACGTGAATTTCCGATGCGCACCTGCAAAAAACTGCCAGCCAAAATATGCCTGATGTATCATATCGGCCAGTGCGCGGGGCCTTGCGAAAACAGGCAGACAAAAAATGATTATCTGACGACCGTCAAAGAGCTGCAGTTTTTCTTGGAAGGTCGCCGCGATGCCATCGTTCGAAGCCTTGCCAAACGAATGAAATTATTTTCTCGACAACACGAATATGAAAAGGCTCAGACGCACTACGAGCTTATGAAGGCTTTGTCTTCGGTGCCGTCCCGTTTATCCTCCAAAATGGAGCCCTCGCAAGTGTTGGCGGATTTTCAGAAAGTATTTTCACTGCCGAGCTTGCCCAGGCGTGTGGAATGTTATGATATTTCCAATATTCAGGGGCAGCAGCCCGTGGGTTCAATGGTGGTTTTTCAGGACGGCAAGCCCAGTCGCGCGGATTACAGGCGTTTTCATGTGAAAACAGTTAAGGGAATCGATGATTACCGGATGATGCGCGAAGTCGTGGGACGTTCTTACCGCAGGCGCCTTGAGGAAAAAAAACCTCTGCCGGATATTGTCGTCATCGACGGGGGCAAAGGACATTTGATGGCGGCCAAAGCGGAGTTGGACATTCTTGGGCTTGCGCAGCTTCCGATCGTGTCGATTGCCAAAGAGCATGAAATCATTTTCTCACCACATCGCCAGCGGCCTTATGTGCTTTCCGGCTCATCGCCGGTGTTGCAGCTGCTGCGGCATCTGCGCGATGAAGCGCATCGTTTTGCCATTGGTTTTCACCGGCGGCTGCATCGCAAAGCAGCGCTGCTTTCGCAATTAGATTGTATTCACGGGCTTGGCGCTAAAGGCCGTGAGAAACTTTTAAAAAATTTCGGAACGGTGGCAAAAATAAAACGGATTAAGTCCGAAGAGTTGATTCAAAAGGCGGGACTGAACCGGAAAGTGGCGGATGCCGTTGTTCGGGCACTGGGAGAACATAGTCCGTGAAGCGTTGGGTGATGTTGTGGCTGGTAGGTGGAGTTTTTTTCTCGACTTTGGCGCGGGCGGATATGATTGAAACCAAAAAAGAAGGCATTATGAGCGGAAAAGTTTTGTCAGAAAATGAAAAAGAAGTTCAGTTTAGGGATACGAAAGGCCAAACCCGCATTTTTAAAAAAAAGGAATTGCTTTTCATGGAGAAGCAAGACCCCTCAAAAACCATGAAGCGGAATATGCAGAAAGCGCTGACGGCTTTAAAAGATGCCGCAAAAAATCTCAAGAAAAATTCAAAAGTTTTTACCCAAAAACTTATCGGAAGCGTTTCTCGGCCGCTGGATCGCAGCAAGGCGGATGAGAAATCCGCGGCGTTCAGCCGCAGCATGGACGAGGCGTCGTTGGCTGCCACGGCGCTTGCCAAGAAAAATATGAAAATCAATTCAGAAATTAACCGCCAAACCAGCGAAGGTTTTGGGGATTCTTCTTCCAAAGAGAAAAAAGGACACTTCTCTTCGCTGGGCAACTAATTTGAGCAGACTGCTAGCCGGAAATTTCTTTTAAGATTTCGTCAATAGTCAGACGCGGGGAGAGATAAGGTTTGGTTTCGAAGTTACCGGCCAAAAAGCTCATTTCCATGTTTTTTAACGCTTGACGATTTTGGGGCTCAAAAAGATAGATGGTCGAGGCAAAAATATTGCCGACGTCCTCGTTCTCCACTTGCGGATTTCGCAGCAGAACCCTATCCATCAGATAAATGTACTCGGGCAAGCTGTGTCTGAGACGCACCTCATATTGGTGAAATAGAAGCGTGGGCGGCAGAAGCGAGATGTACTTTTCCCGCACAGACATGCGCTTGGCCCAGTCCTTACCGGTGCTAAAAGTCTGCTCGTAAGCCGTCACTGTTTGCAACGCACCGAAAAAAAGCGCCAAACCAACGCACAGTCCCAACCATTTCTTTCTCATTACTCGATCACCTCTGCTTTTATTGTAACACAGGGATTGGCGCCATTGATAACCCTCGGCGGCTGTGTTATGATGCCCGGCGTTATGATCAAAAAAGATTTGCAGGAAAAATTGAAGGCATCTGGGGGCAAGCTTGAAGCCCTGGGGAGGTTTCTTTGACGTCAGCAAACTCGAAGCTCGCGTCGAAACTCTGCAAAAACAGACCGCTTCTGCCGATTTTTGGACGCGAAACGAAAATACCAACAAGGTGATGCAGGAACTCAAGCAACTGAGAAACCAACTGGGCCCGTTTCAGGAGCTGAGCCGGCATTGCCAAGAGCTTTTGGGTCTTTTGGAAATCACCGAGGAATCTGACCCTTCGTCGCTTAAACATCTGGAAGAAGAAGCCGGCGCGCTTGAAAAAAAAGTCGAGCAACTAGAGTTTCAAAAGCTTCTTTCCGGACCCAATGACCATAACCACGCGATTCTGAGCATCAACGCAGGTGCTGGCGGCACCGAGTCCTGCGATTGGGTTTCCATGCTATTGCGCATGTACACGCGATGGTCCGAACGCCAAGGTTACAAAGTGCAAATG
Source organism: uncultured Planctomycetia bacterium (assembly GCA_964628355.1). Taxonomy (GTDB): domain Bacteria; phylum Omnitrophota; class Gorgyraeia; order 2-02-FULL-51-18; family 2-02-FULL-51-18; genus CAZVNB01. The sequence goes on from CAZVNB010000002.1 coordinate 11,961, forward strand.
GTCGATATTTTGCCGGGGGAAGAAGCCGGCGTGAAAAATGTGACGCTATTGATCGAAGGCGATTTTGCCTACGGTTATTTGAAATCCGAAAATGGCGTGCATCGACTGGTGCGTATTTCGCCGTTTGATTCCAATAAAAGGCGCCATACGTCTTTTGCTTCGGTTGAAGTGATTCCAGAAGTAGAAGATGATATTAAAATCGACGTAAAAGAGCAAGACATTCGTGTGGACGTGTTTCGCGCGGGCGGCCATGGCGGGCAGGGCGTCAACACCACCGACTCGGCCGTGCGCATCACTCATTTAGCCACGGGTTTGGCGGTGCAGTGTCAAAATGAGCGTTCGCAACTCAAAAACAAAGCCACGGCGCTGAAAGTTTTGAAAAGCCGTCTGTATGAGCGAGAGATGGGCAAGCGCATGGAAGCGCAGCAAAAAAGTTACGGCGAAAAACAAGAAATAGCGTGGGGCAGTCAGATTCGTTCTTATGTGTTGCACCCCTACAACATGGTGAAGGATCACCGCACGGATTTTGAAACCGGCGACGCTACCGGCGTACTGGAAGGGGATTTGGATGAATTTATTGAGGCTTATCTGCGTTTCCTAGGAGGAAGCAAATGATCGGTTGGGTTCTCACTAAAATTTTTGGCACTCAAAACGAACGCACATTGCGCCGTTTTAAGCCTGCCGTTGAAAAAATTAATTCATTCGAGGCTGACATCTCGCGGCTTTCGGATGATGAGCTCAAAGCAAAAACACCTGCTTTTCGCGCGCGCCTGGCCCAAGGCGAGAAATTAGATGCCCTGCTGGCCGAAGCGTTCGCCGTCGTGCGTGAAACTTCCAAGCGCGTCCTCAAAATGAGGCATTTTGATTGTCAGCTGGTGGGGGGAGTGGCGCTTCACGAGGGAAAAATCGCGGAAATGGCCACCGGCGAAGGTAAAACCTTGGTGGCAACATTGCCGGTTTATCTCAACGCATTGACCGGCAAGGGCGTGCACGTGGTTACGGTAAACGATTACCTGGCCAAGCGCGACCGCGAATGGATGGGGCCGATTTACGAATTTTTGGGATTGAGTATCGGAGTGATCCAACATGGCTCAACGCCGGAGGATCGTAAGAAAGCTTATGGCAGCGATGTCACCTATGGCACGAATAACGAATTTGGTTTTGATTTTCTGCGCGACAACATGGTGCGGCGCTTGGAGCACCGGGTGCAACGGAATCTTCATTTCGCGATCGTCGACGAGGTGGATAGCATTTTAATCGATGAGGCCAGAACTCCGCTGATCATTTCAGGTCCCAGCGAAGAATCCACCGACAAATACACCAAAATCAATAAAATCATCCCGGGTCTGGCCAAAGACGAAGATTATCAAATCGAGGAAAAAACGCGCACCGTGGCTTTGACGGACAGAGGCAACAAAAAAGTGGAAGCGCTTCTAAGCGTTGAAAATCTTTACGACCCCTCGAATGTGGAGTTGGTGCATCATGTCAATCAAGCGCTACGCGCGCACTCTCTTTTTAAAGCGGATGTCGATTATGTGGTGAAAGACGGCGAGGTGCTCATCGTGGATGAGTTCACCGGACGCTTAATGCCCGGCCGGCGTTATTCGGACGGTTTGCATCAAGCGCTGGAGGCCAAAGAGGGCGTGAAGGTCGAGGAAGAAAATCAGACGTTAGCCACGGTTACATTTCAAAATTATTTCCGCATGTATGAAAAACTGGCGGGCATGACGGGAACCGCGCAAACAGAAGCGCAGGAATTTCATGAAATTTACAAACTGGATGTGGTGGCGATTCCGACCAACCGTCCGATGTCGCGCACGAATTTCCCGGATCGAATTTACCGCACCGAACGCGAAAAGTTTAACGCCGTCGTCGCTGAAATCGCCGACTGCCATAAAAAAGGTCAGCCGGTTTTGGTAGGAACGGTGTCGATCGAAAAATCGGAAATCTTGAGCCAGATGCTGCGCCGCGCCAACGTGTTACACAACGTACTGAACGCGAAATACCACGAGATGGAAGCCGAAATCATCAAGCAGGCGGGGCAGAAAAGCACGGTCACTATCGCAACGAACATGGCCGGTCGCGGCACCGACATCGTGCTTGGCCAAGGAGTGAAGGATTTGGGGGGGCTGCATGTGCTGGGCACCGAACGACATGAAGCGCGTCGCATCGACAATCAGCTGCGCGGGCGTTCCGGAAGACAAGGGGACCCGGGTTCCTCGCGTTTTTATCTCTCGATGGAAGATGACCTGATGCGCATTTTCGGCTCGGACCGCATTTCCGGTCTGATGCAAAAATTGGGAATGGAAGAGGGGCAGGAAATCGAGCACCCGTTCATTTCCAGAGCCATTGAAAATGCTCAAACGCGCGTCGAGGGGCGAAATTTCGAAATCCGCAAACAGCTTCTCGAATACGATAACGTGATGAACAAACAGCGTGAAGTGATTTACGAGGAGCGCCGCAAGGTGCTTGAAGGCGAAAATCTTCGCGAGCATTATCTGGGAATGATCGAGGAGGCCATCGACGTCATCGTCAGCCAAGTCCCTCTCGGGGAAGAAGACGCTTTTGCCGGCCTGGCCGAAATCGTGCGAAAAATATTTTCAATCACGCCTGAAGGATTGGAAAACACTTCCGGTGAAGCGTTGGTGGATGCGTTGATCGAGCGCGCAATAAAAGCGTATGACGAAAAAGAAAAGGTCCTCGGCCAGGATTTTCTGCGGCATCTGGAACGCATGATTTTACTCGATATCGTGGATTCGAAATGGAAAGAGCACCTGCATAGCATGGACAATTTGCGTGAGGGCATCGGATTGCGCGCGTACGGACAGAAAGATCCGCTGGTGGAGTACAAGCGCGAAGCCTTTGAGGCTTTTCAGGCGATGATCCAGTCCATCAAAGAGGACGCGCTCGAATTTATTTTTCGCGTGCAGCCGGCGAGTTCTGAAACATTAATCCAAGCGCCGATTAAAAAATCAGCGCCGCTTCAATTTTTGCATCCGCAGGCAACATCGGTGATTTCGCCTGCAGCCGTTTCGTCCTTGCCGGTGCCGGTGGCTGCGAGCCACCAAACCGTATCGGAAAAGAAAATCGGCCGAAACGAGCCTTGTTCGTGCGGGAGTGGAAAGAAGTACAAGAAGTGTCATGGACAATAAAGTTTGAGATATTTGCGCGAGTTTTTCCCTCTCGCTGCCTCAGCCGTTCTGCTGGTGTTGCCGTTTCATTGGGGCGCTTTTTGGCCCAGCGCTTTTATTGCTTTTGTTCCCGCCTTTTGTTGTCTCGAAAATAAAAACTTCTCCCAAGTCTTTAAGCGTTTTTTTCTATTTGGTTTTGTTTATTATGCATTGCTTGGCTATTGGCTAAACTATGTCAACGTGCTGGGGTTTTTCATACTGGCAATCTATCTTTCAATCTATTTTTCTTTATTTGCCGTTTTGGCGCGAAGCTATCTAAATTTCTCGAAACTTCGCCACACCTTTTATGTCGCTGCCTTCTGGGTTTTTTTGGAATACGCGCGGGGTTTTTTGATCGGGGGGTTCCCCTGGGCGTTGTTGGCATACAGTCAATGGAAAAATTTATGGTTCATCCAGGCCGCTGACGTTGTCGGTGCTTATGGCATTTCGTTTCTCGTGATTTGGGTGAATGTGGTTTTGTACCGATGTTTAAGGCTTGTTTGGGAGCCGTCCCTAAAAGGGACACCCTGGATTCCAAGGGCGTCCCTTTTAGGGACGGCTCCCGTGGCATGCTTAATTTGCGTGCTGATCGTGGTTCTGGGATACGGCGCATTTCAGCTTAAATCCCGTGAAGATTTTTACCGTAACGACAGTCCCAGGGCGGTGCTGCGCGTGTCCGTGTTGCAGGGGAACATTCCTCAGGACCAGAAGTGGGACGCGCGCATCAAAAACATTATTTTTGAAAAATATAAACGTCTGACCCTGATGGCGGCCATGGAAAAATCGGATCTCGTGGTATGGCCCGAAACTTCGTTTCCCGGTTTCTTGGAAGATGAACCGGTAATGGCAGCACAGCTTCGCAACCTCGTGCGCCAGTCGCGCACGTCCGTGCTGGTTGGAGCGCCGACGATCGGAGATTTGGAAAAGGAGCTGCATTTTTACAACAGCGCCATTTTGTACAACGCAAACGGTGAGGAGTCCAAACGTTATCACAAAGCGCATTTGGTGCCTTTTGGCGAATACATCCCGCTTGAGTCCGTTTTGGGTTTTCTCCGTTATTTGGTCCCCATTGGTCATTTCAGCGCGGGCGGCGAGCCGGTCATTTTTTCGATTGTGTCTCAGTATTCGGCAAGTCGCTGGCCACCTGGCCGTGGTGAGGCCTCTTTTAGCCGAAGCCGCATCGCGGCAAAATTTTCGGTGCTGATCTGCTACGAGGATATTTTCCCGGAACTGGTGCGTGAGCGCTGTCGGCGCGGCGCGGATTTTTTGGTGAATATCACCAATGATGCCTGGTTTGGAAAAACTACAGCCCCTTACCAACACGCGCAGGCCTCCATTTTTCGGGCCGTCGAAAATCGCGTGCCTGTGGTTCGATCCGCCAATACCGGACTTTCCTGTTTCATTTCAGCCGAAGGCCGCATTCTTTCGTCGGTCAAAACCGACGGGGAAGAGATCATGGTTTCAGGCGGCAGGGTCCAGGACATCACTCTTCGTAAAGGGCGTTCCTTGTATACCCGTATGGGAGATATCTTTTTCTGGGTAGTGTTAATGCTTCTATGGATGTGTTACAGAGACAAGGAAAAATCTAGCGGTTACTTCCGCATTTGAAAGATGTTTTTCATTTTAAGCCTGGCACCACGGAGCACGCCTCCAACAGGAACGCCTCCGACTTAACAAAACTCAATAAAACTTGACTGTTAGATAAACTAGCGTACACTTTTGATAGATGTATCAATAGAAAATACTGCCTTTTAAGGAGCGGTTCCCAATGAAAATGCAAAAGCGTTTAAGAGCACTGGTGTTTGCCTTCGTCTTGGTGTTC
>CAZVNB010000003.1:0-56853 GCA_964628355.1 uncultured Planctomycetia bacterium
CAGCACATCAATGGTGGCCAAGTGCGAATCATGCACTGCATGCTCACCTTTTAGGATCTTTCGCTTATAATCTGTGATTCTTCGCTGCATTTTTTTTCAATAAAACATTTTAAATATTTTAAATAACTACTCTAAAAAAAACACCCACAACGAAAGTATACATTGTCATAAGCGGAGATACAAACAAAATCTAAATATTATATCTACTAACTTAAGCGCTGTTCCTGTCCTTTTCTTAGTTTTTTAATGTTGTTTCGGTGGCTGTAAAAAATGAGTATTACAACGCCAAATAGTGCGAGCGAAATTTCGTGGGGTTGCCGAGCCAAAAGGCTGAAAAGAAACAAAGCACAAACAGCCAAAATGGAACTGACGGAAACGATGCGCCAAATTAAAAAACTAACCACCCAAACGAATAAAGCCACAGCAAAAAGCACAGGAAAAGACACGCAAACAACACCTGCTCCCGTAGCAATTCCCTTGCCTCCCCTGAATCCGAGAAACGGGGTAAACATGTGGCCCAATACGGCAGTCAGGCCGATCAGCAGAGCAACTAGCCCGTGATGAGTTTGTTGCGGGAAGACAAGCATAAAAGTAGCCACGGGCAGCACGCCTTTTAAAAAATCGAGCAAGAAAACAACGATGCCCGGACCCCTTCCCAATACGCGAAAAACATTGGTGGCGCCGACGTTACCGCTGCCGTGCTGACGGATGTCGATATTTTTCAGTAAACGTCCGGCCATATAGGCGTTGGGGGTAGCGCCTAAAAAAAAAGTCAAAACGAAAAACAAAACAAGCGCCATTGTCACGTCTCCTGAAACATTTGACCACCTACGCGGATATAAAGAATCCCTGAGAAAAATGTTAAACCCACCACTAAAAAATAAAAAATTTCACGAAGCACCAACGGCATCGCAAAAAGTGATAAAAGAAGCGTTAGCATCTGCGCCACCGTCGTCAACTTTCCGATAAAAAGCGGCTTAGCTTTTAGACTCCCGGTGGTGATAAAAACAATTAAGGCGCCCAAAAGAATGATCACGTCGCGAGAAATGATCGGGATGGTCACCCAAGCCGGCACGCGCATTTCCGAAGGTAGATGATTCATGAGCGAAAGACAAAGAAATCCGCTCAACAAAAGCAGTTTGTCCGCAATGGGATCCATGTAACTACCGAGTTTGGTTTTTTCGTTCATCCTTCTAGCCAGGTAACCGTCCACTCCATCGGTGATACAAGCAAATAAAAAAGTCCCCACGGCAATAAAATAAAAGAAAGGCTTCTCGGGAGTGAAGTAAAGAAGGGACGCGATAAATACAGGCACGAGCAAAATCCGTAAAATGGTCAGACGGTTGGGCACATTCACCGGATCAAACCAATTCGCTTGGGTGGCCACCAACGAAAAATGGCTTTGCCCAAAACATTTTTTTTTGGCACAAACCCCCAAAACCGGCTATCGGTCGAATTGGCGCTGTTGTCTCCCAAAACATAGAAAAAATTTTCAGGGACCTTGATTTTATCGTTAGGGCCGCCATAAGGATCGTGGTTGTAATAGTAAAATTTGCCAAATGATTTTTCATCCTCAAGTGCCCGTTCATCCACGTAAATTTTACCGTCTCGAATCTCGATATTTTCCCCGCCAAAACCTACCAGGCGTTTGATAAAATCTTTTTTGAGATCTACCGGGTATTTGAACACGATAATATCACCACGCTCGGGCTTGCGAAAACGGTAAATGTACTTGTTCACAAAGAGCTTATCCCCTTCCATCAAAGTGGGGCGCATGGAACCGGAGGGAATCTTGAAAGCTTGCACCACGTAGGTTCTAATGACAAGCGTCAGCACCAATGCCACCAGGATGGAACTGGCCCATTCTTTGGCTTCACGTATCAGCTCATCGCGCGTCATCTCATTCTACCTTGAGCGCCGCCAAAAACGCTTCCTGAGGAATTTCCACTTTTCCAAATTGTTTCATTCGCTTTTTTCCTTCCTTTTGTTTTTCCCAAAGTTTTCGTTTACGAGTAATGTCGCCGCCGTAACACTTACCGGTCACGTTTTTACCCATGGGTTTGACGTTTTCTCGCGCAATAACTTTACCCCCAATGGCCGCTTGAATGGCCACTTCGAAAAGCTGACGGGGAATCAACTCTTTGAGTTTTTCGCAAAGCGCGCGACCTTTATGCTGGGACTTTTCGCGGTGAACGATAGAGCTAAATGCGTCGCAAACTTCATTGTTGATCAAAATATCCAGTTTCACCAAATCGCTTTCACGGTGCCCTTTCAGTTCATAATCCAACGACCCATAACCCTTCGAAAGAGATTTGATACGGTCATAAAAATCCACGATGATCTCCGATAGCGGAAACTCGTAATGAATCCTAACTTTTTCTTCGCTCACATATTCGGTGGACTTGTACGCTCCGCGGCGTTGCTCACAAAGTTCCAAAATTGACCCCATGCTGGAAGTCGGAATTATGAGAGAGGCGTCCACAAAAGGCTCTAAAATCGCTTCAACCTGTGTAGGAGGCGGAAGCTTGCTGGGATTTTCTATCTCTACGATTTCACCGGTGGTTTTCTTTATTTTGTAAACCACGCTTGGCGTCGTCACAACGATATTCATGCCATATTCACGCTCCAAACGTTCTTGCACGATTTCCATGTGCAGCAAACCTAGAAAACCGCATCGAAATCCGAAACCCACCGAAGCCGAACTTTCCACTTCGTAAACAAAGGAGGCATCGGAAAGCTGCAGTTTTTCCATGGCATCTTTGAGTGTTTGAAAATCTTTTGAATTGACAGGATAAATGCCGGCGAAAACAAGCGGGCGCACTTTTTTATAGCCTGGCAATGCAAAAGGCGTGGGGTTGGTCGCATCCGTGATCGTATCGCCATTTTCCACTTCTTTGGCTGCGCGAATGTTACAGGTCATGTAGCCTACCTCCCCGCAACCCAACGACTCCACCGCAACTGGTTTTGGAGTCAGCACGCCCACTTCGAGCACGTCAAACACCCTTCCCGTCGACATCATTTGGATTTTCATATTTTTTTTTAGAACACCGTTGAAAAGCCTTAAATACACGATCACGCCCTGATAAACATCAAACTGAGAATCAAAAATCAAGGCTTGTAGAGGCATCTGGGGATTTCCCTCCGGCGGAGGTATTTTTTCCACGATTCGCTCTAAGATCTCCTGAATGCCAATGCCTTGTTTGGCACTGGCCAAAATTATTTCATTTTCGTCTATTCCAAGAATTTGATGAATTTGTTTTTTTACTTTTTCGGGTTCGGCCGTGCTTAAATCAATTTTATTGATCACCGGGATGATTTCAAGGTTGTGCTCAAGCGCCAAATAAAGGTTGGCTACTGTCTGAGCTTCGACTCCCTGGCCGGCATCGACCAACAAAAGCACTCCTTCGCATGCCCGCAAACTTTTGGATACCTCATAGGTAAAATCCACATGGCCCGGAGTGTCGATTAAGTTTAAGGTCAATTCTTCGCCATTGGGCCGGCGATAACGAATTTTGACCGCACTGGCTTTGATGGTGATGCCACGCTCCTGTTCCAGCGCCATATCATCCAGAAGTTGATTGTGGAAAGTGCGGCTATCGATAGCCCCTGTTATTTCAAGAATGCGGTCGGCCAGCGTGGATTTGCCATGATCCACGTGTGCAATGATTGAAAAATTGCGGATGTGGTTCTGCTTCAAAGTCCGAACGCCAGGGTCTTGCCCTGCCTGACCAGCGACTCAGCAAGCGCTTGCGACGTGGCCTCGGAATAAATTCTTAAAATGGGCTCGGTGCCCGATAAACGAAAAAGAAGCCAGCTGTCATCGTCCAAAATGAACTTGATGCCATCCTGACTTTTAACATCCTTCACGGGATGCCCGTCGTAAGACGTTGGCGGATGATTTTTTAGATGCTCGAACAGCTTGGGCTTCAGTTCGTTCGGGTAGCTCAAATCGTTTCGCACGTAGTATAATTTGCCGAATTCTTTTTCCACAGATTTTAAAATTTCATCGAACGTCTGCTTTCGCATCGCCATCATTTCCATGACAAGAAGCCCTGACAGCAACCCGTCCCGTTCATATAAATAATTTTGAAAACCGATGCCGCCGGACTCCTCGCCTCCGATCAGAACGTTTTCACGGCGCATGATATCGCAAATATATTTGAAACCAATCGGCGTCTCGTGCACCTTGAGCCCCAATTTATGCGCCACTTTGTAAATCAAGAAGGTATTAGAAATGGTGGTGACAACGCTTCCTGTTTTTTTTAGGTCTTCTACCATGTGGATCATGATCAAGGAAAGAAGGATGCCGGGCGAAACGAATTCTCCTCCGGGCCGAATGGCACCGACGCGATCAGCATCCCCGTCTGTCGTGATACACAGGTCGTATTCGCCTTTTTTCATGAGATCAATGCTTGGCGCCAGATTTTTTGGGATCGGCTCCGGACTGATACCGCCGTAGGTCACGTCCCGATCCCCGCGTATCGTTTGGATGCAAATCTTGCCTCCGGCCAAAATTTGTTCAATATTCCTTGCGCCAACGCCATGCATCGAATCCACCAAAATACGGTAAGGCGCTTTTTTGATGACATCGAGATTCAAATAACTTTTAAGAAATTCCAGATAACGCTCATTGAGATTTCGAACAATCGGCGCCTGGACCGAGAATTCCGTGGAACGAACCTCGTTTTTGTCGATAAGCTTTTCAACCGCGTCCGTGATGTTTGTTTCTGCCGAACCGCCAAAACTCGTTTTGAGTTTGACCCCGTTATAGCCCGGCGGGTTGTGGCTGGCCGTGATGGCAACACCGCCGTCAAAACCTTCTTTGGCAATCGTGAAGCTCACGGCCGGCGTTGGACAAGCGCGATCCGCATGCAGCACTTCAATGTCGTTGCCGATCAAAACTTCGGTAAAACGCCGGGCAAAATTTTCAGAATTTTTTCGATAATCATAACCGATTACCACGCGGGGCTGCTTTTTTTTAGGTAAACGCACGGCCTCATTCAAATAATCCGCATAAGCTTGCGCGACCTTGGCGACGTTCTGCATGGAAAATTCCCCGTCCATCAACGCCCGCCAGCCGTCGGTGCCAAACTGAATCATTGCCCTCGCAGCTCCTTGATAGCTTTTTTCACGTCTTGTTTTCCAAAAATGGCTGTCCCTGCAACCAAAATATTTGCACCGGCACGAATCACGTCGACAGCCGTTTTGGCGTTAATTCCGCCGTCGACTTCGATGTCTCCCGAAAATTTTTGCCGCAGACTCTCTATCTTGGGCAACATTTCGGGCATGAACACCTGCCCTCCAAATCCGGGATTCACTGTCATGACAAGCACCAGATCTATTTTTGGTAAAAATTTTTCAATCTCCCAAAGAGGTGTCGCGGGTTTGAGCGAAACTCCACAACCAACGCCGTGCGAACGGATCGAATCAATCACCTGATTCAGGCTTGCGCGGCAAGTTTCGACATGCACGGTGATGCTGCTGGATCCGGCTTGCACAAACTGCGCGATATATTTCTCCGGATTTTCGATCATCAAATGCGTGTCGAGCGGAAGCTGGGTAACCTGCCGGATAGCCTTAACGATGAAAGGCCCCACCGTGATGTTCGGCACAAAATGCCCGTCCATGACATCTATGTGAATCATGTCACAGCCTGCTTTTTCGACCTTTTCGATTTCCGAGGAAAGCTTTGTGAAATCAGCGGACAAAATGGATGGGGCAATTTTAAGCGGACGGCTCATGCCCACTCCCCTTTGCCATTTTCATTTCTCCAGACGCAGAAAAGAATACATAAATTCCCACTAGCGCGAGCATCCAATGACGTTTCCAGAAGCCTAAAAGAAAAAATATTATAGCAAAAAACTGACCCAAAAAAACAGAAATCCTCGTGGCTTGCACATAAGAGAGCTTTCGCGCGAGTATCGAGCGCAGAATTCTTCCTCCGTCCATTGGAAATGCGGGAATCAGATTGAAAAAACCCAGAACCGGATTCGCCCAAAAAACGTTCGCGAAAGTGCGCGGCCATGATTCGAGCGAGGGCGAATAGAGATTTTCTTTGCCGATCACCAAATAAAGCGGAAAATAAATCACGGCGGCCAAAAGGAAATTAAACGCAGGTCCCACGATAGAAATTGAAAATTCCTGGCCTGGGTCACGGGGGATGCGCTGCATACTGGCTATGCCGCCTATTGCGTAAAGCGTAATACAGGGAACATCGATTCCAAGCGACCTGGCCCTGAGACTGTGAGTCAGCTCATGCCCCAAAACGCACATAAAAACGAGCAAAACCAGCACGAATAGCCGTACGCCTACTTGCCAGCCTTCGTCTTTAGAAACCCAAAGGGACAGCACCGTTGGAAGCAACCAAAAACTATTATGAATCCTGATTTCAATCCCAAAAACCTTCAAAAATCATCCATTCGCAAAAAACAAACTATCGCTAAATTCCTTTTCCGATTTGATCGGACCCACCATCGCAAGATTTAAAGAGTTTGTTTTGAACAAGCTTTGCGCCACGCGGCGCACATCCTCGAGCGATACCTGCTCCACGCGTTGAGTCACTTCATCCGGAGTCCGATACTTGTTCAATGTGACGATATTCTCTCCCACCCAGAGCATCTGATTCATGCTGTTTTCAAGACCCAAGTCTAATTGGCCCAGATAAAAATCCTTGGCCCGACGAAGCTCCTCAGGCGATACGGGTTCGGTCGAAATTTTTTTAAGTTCCTTTAAAATTACTTCCAGCGCTTGGGGCGCTTTTTGGTTGTCGACACCCGCCGAAACGACAAATGCGCCTGTTTCATGGTAGCGTCGAACAAAAGACCCCACATCGTAAGCTAGTCCGCGTTCCTCGCGAACTTCATTGAAAAGCCTAGACGACATATTCCCGCCTAAAATCACATTCAAAATATCTAGCGTATACTCCTGGTGGTGGTCTTTGCAGAAAGCATGTAGTGCCAGCGACAGGTGCGTCTGTTCCGTTGATTTTTGAAAAATTTTGACGACCGGCTTTTCCTGCTGGACGCGAAAAATATCCAGCGCTGGAGCCTCGTCCCCTTTAGCGCCGGTGAAATTTTTTTCAGCAACTTTTACCAGTGCCGCCTGATCGATGTCTCCTGCAGCGACCACCGTGATAAAATTAGGCTGGTAGTATCGATCCCGATAACCCACGATATCTGACCGGGACAAGCCTGCAACACTTTTTAACGTCCCCGCAATGGGGCGTCCCAACGCATGGTTGGGCCAGACAATTTCTGATAAAAGTTCGTCCACCAGTTGTGACGGCTGATCCTGGGTCATCTTCACCTCTTCCATAATCACCGTACGCTCTTTTTGAAGATCGGCCTCGGCAATGGAAGCGCTGAGCACCATGTCGGACAGCACATCAAACACGTTTTCAAAATGCTTGTGCGCAATCTTCGCCAGAAAACAGGTGTACTCTTCGGAGGTGAACGCGTTCATACTCCCTCCGACGCCCTCGATGGATTCTTTGATTTGGTTGGCCGTGCGCGACCGAGTGCCCTTAAAAACAATGTGCTCTAGAAAATGAGACACGCCGCTCAAACGCGGTTCTTCGTGTCGTCCTCCCACCTGCACCCAAATACCCACCGCCACCGATTTTCTTTCCTTCATTGGCACTGCCACTACGCGAATGCCATTTTTCAAATTTGTGACTTCATACCCCATCTAAGTATCTCCCCTGTGAATTCTCTTGGACTCCAAATAACTCTGAAGTATTAACGTCGCGGCCATGCGGTCGCTGTTTTTTCTCTGTTTTTGCCTAGAAAGTCCCTCTTCCACCATGAGTCGGCCGGCCTGCCGGCTTGTGAGACGCTCGTCCCAGGGATGCACGGGCACCCCGATTGTTTTTTCAAGCACCGGAACCAGCGCCTGCACCTCTTGCGCTTTTGGCCCAAAGCTTCCATTCATGTTTATCGGCAGGCCAATCACGATCTCTCGCACCGCGTGTTTTTTACACACTTCCGCAAGACCGGCGAGCATTTCTTTTTTGCTATTCACCGATAAGGTTTCGATGCCTTGCGCCGTGATCCCTAAAGGATCTGACAGCGCCAAACCCACGCGCTTGGCGCCAAGATCCACACCCAAGATTCTCATAGTTTCTTAGACAACAACGCCGCTTCTTCGGCGCGTCCTTTCGGGCAAATCAGGGTGCCGCGTGGTGTCTGCACCACCAAAAGGTTCGAGACGCCCAACGCCACCACCGGCAGCGAGCTTTTATTCACGATCAGCGACCCGCGTGTTTCTTTGAGCCAGTAAAAACCCTCGGCATAATTATTTTCTTTGTCCTTTGGCGATTTCTCAAACAGCATGTCCCAATTGCCCATGTCGCACCAATCCATGCCTGTCGAACACACGACGATATTGTCTGTCTTTTCCATGAGAGCGACATCAATGGACGTGTTGGGCCATTTTTTGTAGCTGGACTGCAACTTTTTCAGATCGAGTGGATGGGGAAAATTTGGGCAATGCCGCTTCATCGCCTGCATAAAAACACCGATACGCCAAGTAAACATGCCCGCATTCCATAAATATTTTTTCTGGCGGATATATTGTTTCGCCTTTTTTCGGTCCGGCTTTTCAACAAAACGCTGTACGCGATATGCGCCAGAAAATCCGCGCACCCCTTTGCCTTTTTGAATGTATCCATAACCGCTCGCCGGAAACGTCGGCTGAATGCCGATTGTCACCAATAGCTCCTTTTCGCGCGCCAAGTGAAGAGCTCTCTGCATGGTCTTTTTAAAAAAAAACTCGTGCTCGATCAGGTGATCGGCTGGAAAAAATGATACCACCTCGTTTGTGCCTGCCTCTTTTTCCAAAAGCATACAGGAAAGATAAATCGCCGAGCAAGTGTTGTTACGAAACGGTTCAATAAAAATATGCGAACGATCCAACAACGGGAGCTCCTGGCGAATTATTTTTACATGCGGTTGCGTCGTCACTACGTAGATGTTGTTTTTACCGTAAACTTTCAGAAGGCGTCGGTAAGTTCCTTGCAATAGAGAGTTGTCGGCGTCAAACTTGATGCGATATTTGGGAAAATCCTTGTGTGTGAGCGGCCAAAATCTCTCACCTTGCCCCCCGGCCATGATCACGGCTTTTGCCATTTTAACTGCCTTCCTTGAGTGCCATTACAAACGGGCGGATAATTTTTTCTGAGATTTTATCGGAACTCATATTTCGGTGCTCATGGAGGGCGCGCACGACGACACTTCCGATGATAACTCCGTCTGCTGTCTTTGAAACGATTTTAGCCTGTTGCGGTGTGGATACGCCGAATCCCACGCAAACAGGAAGTTTCGAATTTTTCTTCACTGCGCGCAGCTGCGCAGCTAAAGTTTTAGAAAGTTCGTTTTTTATACCTGTAACACCTGTCAGCGAGACATAATAAACAAAACCGCTGGAATGTTTAGCCACCATCCTTTGCCGGGATTGCGTGCAGGTCGGCGCCAGAAGATAAATCAGGTCCAGCCCGTGGCTTCTAAAAATTGAGGCAACTTCTTTTCCTTCATCTGGAGTGAGGTCCGGAACAATGACGCCATCCACTCCCACGCTTTGGGCTTTGGCGGCAAAACGTTTTAATCCATAATGCCAGATAGGGTTCAAATAACTCATCAATACCAGAGGTATTTGGGATTTTGTTCGCACTTTTTTTACAAGACGTAGAATGTTTTTGAGGTTCGTGCCGCGCGCCAACGATCGTTGGGAAGAAGCCTGGATCACCGGACCATCGGCCAGCGGGTCCGAAAACGGCACACCGAGCTCCACCAGGGCTACCCCTTCTTTTTCAAACGAATAAATCAGTTCTTCATTTTTTTTAAGCGATGGGTCGCCGGCCGTCATGAAAACAATAAGCGCCTTCTGCCGGTTTTTTTTAAGATCTATAAATTTTTTTTGAATGCGTTTCATCAGCGGCTAATTTTATAAATGCAATATCTCGGAAACCTGCTGCACGTCTTTATCGCCTCGCCCGGAAAGACACAATGCAATCGTATGGCTTGATTTTAATTTTTTACGATGGGTAATAAGGTATCCGATCGCGTGCGCCGGCTCCAGCGCCGGAATAATTCCTTCATTTTCACTCAGCACTCGCATGCCCAACAACGCCTGCTTGTCTGTGGCTGCCACATACTGGGCACGACGAATCGATTTTAAGTAAGCGTGTTCAGGCCCTACACCGGGATAATCCAACCCAGCGGAAATGGAATGCGCCAGCTGGATCTGCCCTTCTTTGTCCTGCAATATCTCACTTTTTGAACCGTGTAGAATGCCGATTTGTCCTTTAGACAAAGAGGCCGCGTGCTGGGTCGTGTGAATCCCGTGTCCGGCAGCTTCCACGCCGATCATTTTGGCGTTTGTGGCTATAAAAGGGTGAAAAAAACCTATGCTGTTGGAGCCGCCGCCCACACAAGCCACAAGAACATCGGGAATGCCTAACCCTCTGCGTTTGAATTGGGCTTTTGTTTCCTGTCCAATCACCGACTGGAAATCCCGTACCATCATGGGATAAGGATGCGGTCCGATCACCGAACCGATGATGTAATGAGTGTCGCGCACGTTAGTTACCCAATCACGTATGGCGTCGTTAACCGCATCTTTGAGCGTGCGAGAACCTGTTTTGACAGGAATCATTCGCGCGCCCAAAAGTTTCATCCGAAAAACATTCAAGGCCTGCCGATGCACGTCTTCTTGGCCCATATAAATGTCGCATCGAATGCCGAATAACGCGCAGACAGTGGCCGTCGCAACTCCGTGTTGCCCCGCGCCCGTTTCGGCAATGACACGCTTTTTATTCATGCGCCGCGTCAACAGCACCTGTCCCAGCGTGTTGTTGATTTTATGCGAGCCGGTATGCAAAAGATCCTCGCGTTTCAAAAAAAATCGGCGCACACCCAGAATCTTGGCAAGGCGCTTTGCCTCTGTCAGTGGCGTGGGGCGCCCGGCAAAATTTTTCAAATAACCATTGAGCTCTTGCTTGAATTTTGGGTCTTTCTTCGCCAAGCGGTAAACCCGCTCGAGCTCATGCAAAGCGGTCATCAGCGTTTCGGGAACAAATTTTCCGCCATAAGGACCAAAATGGCCTTTTTTGTCAGGCAGATTTAGCATTGCGAATAAACTCCTTCACCAATTTCTCGTTTTTTTTACCGGGCGCCTTTTCTACGCCGCTGGACACATCGACGCCGTAAGGCTCAAGCAGTGAAAGAAGCCTCTTGACGTTCACCGGATTCAATCCTCCGGACACAATCCAAGGTCGTTGAATTTTTAGTTTTTCTAAGCAGGCCCAATCAAAGACGCGGCCGGTCCCGCCAAATCTTCCGGCATCAGACGTATCAAAAAGAATCGCATCGGCCGACGCATCCTTTATTTTTTTTAATTCGCTGGGGTCGCCGACGCGCAACGCCCTGATCACGCGAAAACCATTCCTTTGAAGCCGTTCGGTCGTGCCCGCGCGTTCATCGCCGTGTAGTTGAATTCCGCTCAAGCGGCAACGATCCGCAATTTTCAGCATTCGCTCCACCGATTCATCGACAAAAACGCCGATGGTTGCAATCAAAGGCCCGGTAAAGCCTACAATTTTTTTTACAGTCCCCGCATCAACTTGTCTAGGGCTTTTGGCAAAAACAAAACCAATCGCATCCGCTCCCTGGCGCTGGGCGCATAGCGCGTCGGCAACGTTGGTGATTCCGCATATCTTAACGCGAATCATGCCCAATGCCTAACAAGCGTTTTAAGGCCTCGCCCGGTCGCTTATCCTTCATAAAAACTTCTCCCACCAACACCGCCCTCACTCCGTATTTTTTGAGCTCTCCGAGATCCTCGGGATTGGCAATTCCACTTTCCGAAATAAGCACACAGCTCTTGGGAACTTTGGCTGCCAGACGTTTGGTCACGTTTATGTCTACATGAAAACTTGCCAGATCCCTGTTGTTGATTCCGATCAAACGGGCTTTGAGCGAAAGCGCTTTTTTTAAATCGGTCGTATTATGCACTTCGAATAAGACTTCAAGTCCCAGTCGTTTGGCCAGAGAATAAAAAAACCTTAAAAGCTTAAGGGGCAGCACTCGAACAATCAGCAAAATGGCATCTGCATTCATCAGGCGTGATTCATAAATTTGGTATTCATCAACAATAAAATCTTTCCTTAGAATGGGCAATGACGACGTCTTTTTTACCTTTTTTAAGATTTCAATGGACCCGCCGAAATATTTTTGGTCCGTCAGAACGGACAAAGCGCTGGCACCCGAGCGCTGGTAATCCCGCGCAATTTTTACCGGATCAAAATTTCTGCAAAGAATGCCCCGGGAGGGCGAACGCTGCTTGATTTCGGCAATGACCGCTACCCCATGCGCGTGTTTGAGTGAAGGCAAAAAATTATTCTTTCGCCTTGGCAGGCGCGCTACCTCTTTTTTTAGAGTCAGCAACGATTTATATTTTTTTGACCGGCGAATTTCAATTTTTTTATGCCGGATGATTTCGTTAAGAATCACGATTTCTCAAGCCTTTTGAGAAAACTGCGCCACTTGTTTCAGTTTTTTTTCCACGCGCCGGTCTTGCAACATATCCATGGCCATCAAAATCCCTTCTTTGATAGAGTGAACCTTGTCCGACAAGTAGAGGGCGGCCGCGGCGTTAAGACAAACAATTTTGCTAGCCGCATTCACATCGCCCTGAATGACTTTTAGTGCCAGGTCGAGGCTTTCTTCTTTCGAGGACACGCGCAAATTTTCAATGGGTTCCTGTTTCAAATTAAAATCCTCGGGTAACACGCGGTATTGCATCACACTGCCCTGTCTGATTTCCGCCACGTTCGTGGCGCCGCTCACACTGATTTCATCCAGCCCGTCGTCCCCGTGCACCACCAGCGCGCGCTCAATTCCCAATTTCAAAAGCGCCTGGGCCAAAAGAGGCACCAAACGTTTTTCGTAAACGCCTAAAAGTTGCCTGGAGGCCTTGGCTGGGTTTGTCAGCGGACCTAGAAGATTAAAAAGGGTTTTTCCTTTAATTTTTTTACGAGCCGGCATTGCTTGTTTGATCGCCGGATGAAACTGTGGCGCGAAAAAAAAACCAAAACCGGTTTCTTCGATGCAGCGCAGCACTGTTTCGGGCGGTAAATCAATTTTAACCCCTAGCATTTCCAAAAGATCGGCGCTTCCGCACACGCTGGTTACCGAACGATTGCCGTGCTTGGCGACTTTTGCGCCGGCAGCGCATGCCACCAGCGCCGACAGAGTCGATACATTCAACGTGCATTGGTTGTCTCCGCCCGTCCCGCAGGTGTCCAAGAGATCGGGCACTTCTTTCGAGAGCCCCAGCGCATGCCTGCGCATCACTTTTGCCGCGGCAACAATTTCATCCACCGTCTCACCTTTTTCCCTCAGTGCCAGAAGAAATTCCTCAATCTGGCTGTCGGAGGCATTGCCGCTCATAATCTGCTCCATCGCCAAATTCATTTCCCCGGCGGTCAACGGCTTTTTTTTTCCGAGTTTTAGAATGATGTCCACGATTTTGAAGGAAAGGGCCGCCATCAGCGAGTTAGATTCAGAAAATTTCTGAGAAGGTCCTTTCCGCCTTGCGTGAGAATGGACTCGGGATGAAACTGTACGCCAAACACGGGAAACTTTTTGTGCTGAAGCCCCATGATTTCTTTTTCCTTGGTCTGGGCCGTAATTTTTAGGACGACGGGCAGATTTTTTCTTTCGACAATCAACGAATGGTAGCGCGTAGCCACGAAAGGGTTGTTCAAACCTTTAAAAACACCCGCGCCTTGATGATAAATCTGCGAAGTTTTTCCATGCATGAGGCGCGAGGCCCCCACCACGTTGCCGCCGTACACCTGGCCGATGCATTGGTGTCCCAGACACACGCCCAAAATGGGTGTTTGGGAGCCAAGTTTCCGGATAATTTCATTGGAAATACCGGCATCCTTAGGGCTTCCTGGTCCAGGGGAAATCACGATACGACTGGGTTTCATTTTTTTAATGCCCGAGATTTTAATTTCATCATTTCGCAATACCTTGATTTCCTGTCCCATTTCGCCCAAATATTGCACCAAGTTATAGGTAAAAGAATCGTAGTTATCGATCACGAGTATCATCGCGACACCCCCTGCTCGGCAATTTCAATGGCCGTCATCAGAGCTTTTGCTTTGTTCACCGTCTCGAGATATTCCTTGTCCGGGTCCGAATCCGCCACGATGCCAGCGCCTGCCTGCACAAAAGCCGTATGGTCCTTCACCAAAATGGTGCGGATGGCAATGCAGGAATCCAGATTCCCCGAAAAACTGAAATACCCCACCACGCCCGCATAAAATCCGCGTTTTTGGCTCTCGAGTTCGTCGATAATTTCCATGGCGCGCACTTTGGGCGCCCCCGAAACGGTACCTGCCGGAAACGTGGCCCGTAAAAGATCGAACGCGGTTTTATTTTTCTTTAAATGTCCTTGCACTAAACTCACGATGTGCATCACGTGCGAATAGCGTTCGATCGACATAAATTCGGGCACGCAGACACTTTTGTATTCGCACACACGCCCTAGATCATTGCGTCCCAAATCGACGAGCATCAGATGCTCGGCACGCTCTTTTTTATCATTTAAAAGTTCTTTCTCGAGTTTTTGATCTTGTTCATCATCGACTCCGCGTGGACGCGTGCCTGCAATGGGTCTTAACAGCGCCTTTGCCCCTTCGCATCGCGCATGCACTTCCGGGGAGGAACCGATCAATTGAAAATTTCCTCCATTCAAATAAAACATATAAGGTGAAGGGTTGACGGAACGAAGCGCGCGATACACATCAAAGGGTTGAGCCGTTAATGGGGTGCCAAACGCCTGCGAAAGCACCACTTGAAAAATATCTCCGGCTTTAATATATTTTTTGGCCTTTAAAACTGCTTTTCGAAAAGAAGCGCGACTAAAGTTTGAATTTATTTTCTGTCGATAGCCCGCGCTGCGCGCTGGTAGTAAAAATTTCTGCTCGACCACTACACTTCTCAAGCGTTGAATTTCAAGCTGCACTTTTTCGACGGCTTGTTCGTAGGCCTCTTCGGGGGAGGCGTAATGATCCAGAAAAGCGTTGCAGACAACTTTAAGCTTGCGTTGGATATGATCAAAAACAAAAAGTGTGTCCGTGAAAATAAAAAGGGCGTCCGGAATTTGCTGCGCATCGGGGTTCTTATCGGGAATTTTTTCAAAAAAACGAACGGTGTCATAGCCCAGATACCCCACAGCCCCTCCGCAAAAAGGCGGCAAGTTCCCCACAGGCGCCTGACGGTAACGCTTGAGGATCTTCTCAAGTTCCGCTAAAGGATCTTGAGCTGTATGGAATTTTTTTTGACCTTTGCCAGGCGTATCGATGGCGATCTGTCGGCCCTTGCTTTGAAACACCAGCGACGGAGAGGTCCCGATGAAAGTGTAGCGCGCTATTTTCTCGCCACCTTCAACCGACTCCAGCAGATATGAATAAGGCCGATCGCCGACTTTTAAAAAACACGAAACAGGTGTTTCCAGATCTGCCAATATTTCCCGCATTACCGGAATGACGTTGTATTTTCGGGACAAACGCAGGAAATTTTTTTTATCGGGGAAAAAATCGTCCACGGTCAGTACACCTTCCGTGGGTCAAACACGAGTTCATCGGCGACCTTGCGACTTCCGCCAGATTCCACCCTTTCAAAATAACAACTGAAATAACCCTTGTGACAACCGGCCACCTTTTGATCAATCACAAAAAGCAGAGACTTTCCTTCACAGTCCACGCGGAACTCTTTGACGGCCTGCGTATGCCCGGAAGTCTCGCCTTTTTTCATCAGTTTATTCTGTGAACGCCGGAAAAGGTAAACGTAACCATTCTCAAGAGTCGCACGAAGCGCGGTATCGTTCATGTAACAAAGTGTCAACACCTTCTGCGTTTTCTGGTCTTGAATAATAGCGGGGATCAGTCCCTGTGAGTCAAACTTAAGTTGTGATTTTATGTTATCAAAAATTTCGTCCGTCATGGCCTCACCGGCACCCCTTTCATTTTTAAATATTTCTTGGCTTCGGCAATCGTATGTTTTTTAAAATGAAATATACTGGCGGCCAACACCGCATCCGCCTTGCCTTTTAAAAAACCCTGCGCCAAATGCTCCAGCGTCCCCACCCCGCCCGAGGCAATTACGGGGATACGCAGAGCCTCCGAAACAGCGCGCGTGAGTTTGAGGTCATACCCCTGTCGTGTCCCATCCCGGTCCATGCTCGTTAAAAGAATCTCGCCCGCCCCCCATTTTTCAACTGTAAGCGCCCACCTCAAAACATCGCGCCCGGTATTTTTGCGTCCCCCGTGCGTGTAAACGTCCCAGCGACCTTTTTTCACTAAAGATCGCTTCGCGTCGATGGCCACCACCACGCACTGAGAGCCAAAATGATCAGCGGCTTTTTTTACGAGAAGTGGATTTTCCACGGCGGCTGTGTTGATGGAAACTTTATCCGCGCCGGCTCGCAGCAGCGCGCGAATGTCTTGCACGCTGCGAACCCCGCCGCCCACCGTAAGAGGTAAAAAAACCTGTTCGGCGGTTTTTTTCACCACCTTGAGCAATATCCCTCGTTTTTCATGGGAAGCGGTGATGTCCAAAAAAACAAGCTCATCGGCGCCGGATTTGTCATAATACCTGGCGGTCGCCACCGGATCGCCCGCGTCCATAAGCTTGCGGAAGCGCACCCCTTTAACCACGCGCCCTTCTTTCACATCCAGGCACGGAATCACTCGTTTTGCGAGCATGTCCTCACCGCTTCTTTCAACGTAAATTTCTGTTCATACAGTGCTTTGCCGATAATAACACCGGTAATATTTTTACGGCCAAGTTCGGAGATTGCTTGCAAATCCTTCAAAGAGCTGATGCCGCCGGAAGCAATCCAGTTGACAGCAATCAATTCGCTTAAACGCTTGATTTCTGAAATATTCGGGCCTGCAAGCGCCCCGTCTTTGGAAATATCGGTATAAATTACCGTTTTTGCGCCAAGCAGGCTGGCTTCTTTGGCAAGCTCCTGGGCCTTGACGGGAAGCAGTTTCGTCCAGCCATCTGTGGCTACCTGCCCGTTTCTTGCGTCAATTCCTACAATAATCTTTTCGCGGTATTCGTCCAACGCTTCTTTTAAAAAACCGTGATCTAGGCACGCTTTCGTGCCCAAAATCACCCACTGAGCGCCAATCTCAAAATAGCGCTGGGCTACTTTGAGATTACGAACCCCTCCGCCAACCTCCACAGGAGTGCTCACGGCATGGATAATTTTCTCTACCAATGACAGATTCACCGGCTGGCCTTGCAAAGCCCCGTCTAAATCCACCACATGC
Source organism: uncultured Planctomycetia bacterium (assembly GCA_964628355.1). Lineage (GTDB taxonomy): Bacteria > Omnitrophota > Gorgyraeia > 2-02-FULL-51-18 > 2-02-FULL-51-18 > CAZVNB01. The sequence goes on from CAZVNB010000003.1 coordinate 17,345, forward strand.
AAACGCGCCGCTCCCTGCGCCTGAAAAGATTTTGCGATATCCTCCGGCCGATCCGCGTAAATTTTTTCTTCTTTAAAGTTACCCTGTAAAAGGCGAACCACATTGCCGTCTTTCAAATCAATGGCCGGAATTGCTAGCATGGGCTACAGGCGTTTTCGTATGCAATAAAATTTTTGATAATACGCAGCCCAGCGCGTTGGCTTTTCTCCGGATGAAACTGTGTCGCAAAAATATTGTCCTGCCAGATCGACGAACAAAATTCGACGCCATATTGCGTGGTGGACAACACCACGCCTTTTTCTTCGGGTACCGCGTAAAAGGAATGAACAAAATAAAAATAATCCGATGTGTGCACGCCGGCCAACAGCGAACAACCCTTCTTTTGCGTTGAAATCGTGTTCCACCCCATGTGAGGCACTTTGATTTTCCCGCGAAAGCGCTTCACTTTGCCAGGTAAAATATCCAGACCTTTCACATCGCCTTCTTCGCTGGAGGAAAAAAGAAGCTGTAACCCTAGGCAGAGCCCGAGGTACGGCGCGCCGCTTCGGATTTTATCTTTCATCGCCCCGAGTAATTTCATTTTTTTGAGCTCACGCATCGCCTGTCCGAAAGCCCCGACACCCGGCAAAATGATTTTATCGGCTTTTTCAATGTCCGAGGCAGTCGATGTCATCTTGGGCGTTACGCCGCAAATTTCAAACGCTTTTTGCACACTGCGCAAATTGCCCATTCCATAATCAATTAAAGCGATCACAACTTTCCCTTGGTGGATGGAAGCCCGGACACTCGCGCATCCACGCTCGTGGCGCAATCCAATGCTTTGGCAAGCGCCTTGAACGTCGACTCAATGACATGATGGGACTGTTCTCCCGCCAGGTAGTCCACGTGCAGCGTCAACCCCATATGCGCGGCGAACGACTCCAGAAAATGCTTCGCATCGGCTAATGTATATTGCTGCTCGTTGAGTTTAGCCCGCAATGCCGGATGGTCGATCCAGCGGGTTTTGGAATGCGTGTGTAAATGGAAAGAGCCCCGCCCCGAAATGTCCATGCTCACACGCACTTGCGCCAACGCCTCATCCAGGGGCGCGCGAAAATCGGCAAATCTTCGGATCGCCTTTTTGTCGCCCAGCGCTTTTTTGAAGGCCTGTCCTAAAACAATCCCGACGTCTTCATTGGTGTGATGCGAGTCAATATGCAAATCCCCCTTGGCCGTAATTTCCAGATCAAAAAGCCCGTGCTTGGCCAGCGTTTCCAGCATGTGATCCAGAAATGGCATGCCCGTGCTCACCTCGGACCTGCCTTTACCGTCCAAATTGAGTTTGACGCGCACGTTTGTTTCTTTGGTTTTTCTGTGAACGACCGCAATTCTTTTTTTCATATTTATTCCTTCAGGTTAATCTGCCCCCTGATTTTATTTCTTGTCAAACCGTATCTTGATTGATTCCATATGCTTGCTCAAACCCTCGAGATTGGCCAGATACTCCACCGGACCCCTCACCTTCTCAAGCGCCTTTTTGCTGTAAGAAATGATGTGCGAACTTTTCATGAAATCCTGCAGGCTGATGCCCGAGAAAAAGCGCGCCGTGCCATTGGTCGGCAATACATGGCTGGGACCTGCCACGTAGTCGCCCACGGCCGTTGGCGTAAAATTACCGACAAAGATGGCGCCTGCGTGTTTGATGTTTTTCAAAATACGTTGCGGATTATTCACCATAATCTGTACGTGTTCTGGCGCAATTTGGTTTATCACCTCCACGCCTTGTTTCAAGTTTTTGACAACAACGATCCAGCCCCGCGCGGGAAGTTTCTTAATGGTCTTGGCCAAACGTTTGGACGTGGTAACCAAAATCGCGCTTCCCATGTGATGTTCGCTTTGCGCCAAAAGATCGGCCATCACAAAGTCGGGGTCCGAATAATCGTTGGCTAAAATAACCACCTCGGTGGGACCGGCAACCATGTCAATATCGCAGTAACCGAACACCTGTCGCTTTGCTTCGGCCACATACGCATTTCCGGGCCCGATGATCTTGTCTACGCGTGGGATAGACTTGGTGCCAAACGCAAAAGCGCCGATCGCCTGCGCGCCACCCGCTTTAAAAATGCCGTCGACTTTCAGAAGATTGGCCACCACTAAAATGTGCGGGTCAACACTTTTAAATTTATTAGGTGGCGTAATAATATACACCTTCTCAACACCTGCCAATTTTGCCGGTAACACCGTCATGTACACGGTGGACGGCAGAGGCACGGTGCCGGAGGGAATATATACGCCCACGGATTCCAGCGGCCGTATCTTCTCGCCTAAAACCAGACCGTCTTCGGATACCGTTTTCCAGGAGCGTTTGGTTTGCTTTTTATAAAAGCGGCTTACGTTTTCCACCGCCACTTTAAGCGTCGAAACAAAATCAGGGTCGATGTTTTGATAAGCGCCATTAATTTCGCTTTCGGTGACGCGCAAATCCTTGGCTTGCAGCCTCACCTTGTCAAACTTGCGCGTGTAACGTATCAACGCATCGTCCCCGTTATTCATCACATCATCTAAGATATGCCGTACTTTTTCTTCCACGCGACGGTTGCGAGTGACAAAACGATTGAATAGTTTTAAGAATTGTTTGCTGGATGGCTTGATCACTTTCATCCTACCACCTCCTTTTTTCCACCGGAAATGTTTTCAAGTTCCCGACGAATTGCCTTCTCGCCAAATGCAAGCGCTTGGTTTTTTTTATCGGCGCGTTTTCCTCCGCCCACGGCAAAATCGGGTCTGCCGCCTCCGTTGCCTTCCACCACCACCGCGATGGATTTGACGATTTTTCCGGCATCAAACCCCTTGCGCACAAGATCCGGGCTGGCCGCCACAAGAAACGATATTTTCTCGCTATCCCCCGAAGCTAAAAAAAGCACGAACGACACGTCTTTGGATTTTAAATGCTCAAAACCACCTCTCATCAGATCCACATCCGCGCCATCGAGCGTTTCCAAAACAAGCTTCGCACCCCCGATGTTGGCCGAAGGCTGAATGCAGCCGTCCAAATGACTCGTGATCCTTGTTGCGGCAGACTGCCGAATACGATTTTTGAGCGCCATGATAGCTTGTGTTTTTTTTCTTAACCCTTCTTGAGGCGAATGCTTATCCAAATGAAATGTTTTATAGATTTTATCTAGCTGTTGACGTTGTTCTTGCAAATACTGTTCAGCCCAGCGCCCGGTGACCGCCTGGATGCGCCGCACTCCCGCCTGAATGGAACTTTCCGACGTAATTTTAAAAAAACCGATTGGGCCGGTGCAGTCCAAATGCGTGCCTCCGCAGAGTTCTTTTGAAAAATCGCCGACGCTCACCACCCGCACATCCTCCCCATATTTTTCTCCAAAAAAAGCGACGGCGCCTTCTTTGATAGCCTGTTCTTTCGATAGGACTTGTTTTTCGAGCTTACTATTTTTTTTCACTTCTTCATTCACGAGCGCTTCTATTTTATTCAGTGTCTCGGGGTCCAGGGCCCGAAAATGCGTGAAATCAAAACGCAGATAATCCGCCGCGACCAGCGAACCGCTCTGCTTGACGTGCTCGCCCAAGGTTTTTCTCAAAGCGCTGTGCAAAAGATGCGTCGCCGTATGGTTTTTCATGATATCCGCGCGACGATCCGCGTCGACGCTGAGTTCATAACTTTTACCGACTTCGGGTTGGCCGCGCTTGACTCGTACCTTGTGCAAAATGATTTTTTCATGCGCGTGAGTGTCTTGAACCTCTGCCTGGAAATTATTTCCGGAAACACTGCCGGTATCCCCGATTTGCCCACCGGATTCGGCATAAAAGGGAGATTGGTCAAAAATTAAAACAGCTTCGTACCCATCCACATCGCTTTGTTGCTGACCGGCGGAAGAGCGTAACACCTTTAAAAGTCGAGCAGTAGCCTTTGTGTCGGTGTACCCCAAAAATTGCGTCTGCGCGATGCCTTCGGTTAAAGCATACAAATCGCTTTTGACAAAGATTTCCCCTGCGATTTTGCTGGAAGCTCTGGAACGGTCTTTCTGCTCCTCCATCCGTTTTCTAAAAATCTCTGGATCCACCGAAGTTCCGGAAAGCTCGGCAGCTTCTTGTAGCAAGTCCAGCGGAACGCCGTAGGTGTCATAATAAGTAAAAGCCTCGACAGAAACCGCGACTGATCTTTTCTTGGCATCCCCCCCATCGGATAATATCTCTTTAAGCCGATGCTGCCACATCGGGATACGTGTTCTCAGCACCTCTTGATACGCATTTTCTTCGTTTTCAATGACGGCCGCAATTTCTTTTTGCCTGGCGCCGATTTCCGGGTAAGCGTTTTGCATCATTTCTGCCACCAGTGGAGCCAATTTTTTAAATTGTCCCGGCTCCGCTCCCGCTTTTGTTAGATGGTCGCAGCCCAAACGAATGAGTTTGCGCACCACGTACCCGCGACCTTCGTTGGATGGCAGCGCCCCGTCGGCAATGGAAAACACGGCAGCACGCGCGTGATCCATCACCGCGTTTTCATCCGCCACCGCCCGTGGCGCGTCTTTTCTCAACAAAGCTCTCAGTCCTTTACGAAATCCCATAAAAATATCGATGTCAAAATTACTTTCCACTCCTTGCAAAACCGACGCCGTGCGCTCCAATCCCATTCCCGTATCGATATTTTTTTGCGGTAAATTTTTAAGCGATCCGTCGCTTTGCCGGTCAAACTGCGTGAATACCAAATTCCAAATTTCCACGCCCTTGCCCGGCATCTCTCCCACATAGATTTCCGAACACGGCCCACAAGGCCCGTTGGGCCCGTCGATTTTTGCGTTCGACGGCCAAAAATTATCCACCGCTCCCAGCCGAACGATTTTGGACTCGGGCAGACCGATTTTATTTTTCCAAATTAAAAATGCCTCCTCGTCCTCTTCGTAGACGGACACCCAAAGTTTCTTTACGGGTATTTTTAAAATTTGTGTGACAAACTCCCAACCCCAGGCGATCGCGTCTTATTTGAAATAGACCCCGAAAGAAAAATAACCCAGCATTTCAAAAAAACTGTGGTGATAAGCGGTTTTGCCGACGCGTTCCAGATCCGCCGTGCGCAGGCATTTCTGACAGCTAACGGCGCGTTTTAAATCTTTTTTTAACCCTAAAAAATGGGGTTTGAACTGATTCATGCCCGCGCCAGTAAAAAGTAGCGAAGCATCCCCAACGGGGATCAAAGAATCGCTGGCAAAGATCCGGTGGTTCTTCTTTTGAAAAAAATCTAGATAGGCTTTTCTGAGTTCGTGGGTAGTCATTTAAAAATCCTCTGTTTGCCGGTACAGCTTGGAAAGCGCGTAAAATACAGACTCATTGGTAAACCCGCGGCGCTTCAAAAATCCATAAATCCTGGCTTTGGAAATGTTCTGCGGCAGTCCCGTCATGCGCCGGTGTCGGCGCAGCGCACTTTCCAGCGCAATCTGCTTTTCATCGAAGTCCTCTATGGAGTCAAGCGCGCAATTGACCACACCCGGCGCCACTCCTTTGCTGCGCAAGGCAAATTGGATCATTTTTTTGCCTGTCGGACGGCTTTGAATGCGCGATAAGGCGTAAAGTTTTGCAAATTTTTCATCGTCGAGCAAACCTTGTTTGCTGCAAAATAAAATGACCTCCTCCGTAATTTCTGAGGAATACTTTTTTCTTAAAAGCCTTTCACGAAGTTCGGCCGTGCTGCGCGCGCGAAACGACAATAAACGAAAAGCGTCTTTTTTGGCTTTTGCAGTCTGCTCAAAAAGCCTCATCTGCTGCGTTGCGGGTTCGTTCGCTTGTGCGACGCTATTTCCATAGCGCCTCCGCGCTCTCTCGCCCACGCCTTGCATCTGAGACTTTTTGAGCAGACTGCTAGTAAACTCTTTTTCCGGCGAGCTTTCCGATTTCTTTTTTAATCCCATGAAAGTTTCCAAAAACAACGAGCCCCGCCCCTTCGTTATTTACTCCGGAAAAGAGCGGGACTTCGTTGAACAACGGTTGCTTTTAAGCGTTGACGCTGGCCTTCTCCAGAATTTTCTTTTCGATTTCGTGCAGTATTTTTGGATTTTCACGGAGGTAGGCTTTGGCGTTTTCGCGGCCTTGTCCCAACTTCTCCTCACCGTACACCACCCAACTGCCGCTTTGACGGGTAATCTCGAGCGTCTCGGCCATATCCAAAATACTGCCCACCGCCGACACCCCTTCGTCGTACATGAGATCAAACTCGGCTTGCTTGAACGGAGCGGCCACTTTGTTTTTTACAACTTTCACGCGCACGCGCCCCCCCACAATCTCTTCCCCACGCTTGATCTGAGCAATACGGCGAATATCCAGTCGTACGGACGAATAGAACTTGAGCGCTCGACCCCCCGGCGTCGTTTCGGGATTGCCGAACATGACCCCAATTTTTTCGCGAAGCTGATTGATAAAAATAACGGTGCAGTTGGACCTTGAAATAACGGCGGTGAGTTTGCGGAGTGCCTGGCTCATGAGACGGGCCTGCAATCCCATGTGAGAAGCGCCCATGTCTCCTTCGATCTCCGCCTTTGGAACCAACGCAGCCACCGAGTCGATAACAACCACGTCCAGGGCGTTCGAACGAACCAGCATCTCGACAATCTCCAGCGCCTGCTCGCCAGTGTCCGGTTGCGAGATCAAAAGATCATCCAAGTTCACGCCGAGTTTTTTTGCATAAGCAGAATCAAATGCGTGCTCCGCATCGATGAACGCGGCAGACCCTTTTCTTTTCTGTGCCTGCGCGATGATGCTCAAAGTAAGTGTGGTCTTGCCGCTGGACTCCGGTCCAAAAATTTCGATCACCCGCCCTCGGGGGATCCCGCCCACGCCCAATGCCACGTCCAACGAAATGCTGCCGGTAGGAATCGCCGGAACATCGACCTTAAAGTTTTGGCCGAGCGTCATGATCGAGCCTTTTCCAAAATGTTTTTCTATTTGCAACACCGCGGCGTCCAACGACTTCCTTTTTTCGTCAACAACTGCTTTGGCGTTGGTTTTTGTTTCCGGCTGTTCTTTTACACGAGACATTCCGACCTCCGTTTGTCTTTTCATACCAATCAGTTACGTTGCGTTTTTGCCTTCCTCGGGCGGAATCAGAATCGATTTTTTATTATACCGTCCGGGCGAAAACCTGTAAAGAGAAGAATCCTTCCACTCTCAACCTACTAGACGACACGCCCCCCGCTTTCCGTTCACTTCGTCAAAATTTTTTTTAGGACTTGCCATTACTATTTGTAACACCTTATAATCGAATGAGTACGGAGAATTTATGACCACCCAAAAACCACCGAAGCGTCGAGCTTATTACTCTCAAATCGGCAAACTTTTGAGTCAATCAGGCAAAACAGTGAGTATTGCCGAATCCTGCACCGGCGGGCTATTGGGGCATTTGATTACCAACTCCCCGGGGAGTTCTGCCTATTTTGCGGGAGGGATTATCGCCTACGAGAATAGAGCAAAAGTTGAAAAACTGGGTGTCTCTCAAACACGGTTAAAAAAATTCGGTTCTGTGAGTGAAAAGGTCGCCAAGGAAATGGCTAGAAATGTGCGGCAAATCTTCAAAACAGATTACGGACTCGCCATCACGGGAATTGCCGGTCCAAACGGCGGCACAAAGAAAAAACCGGTCGGGCTAGTTTTTATCGCCATTTCCGACCCTAGACGAACCCTCCTTAAAAAGTGCCGTTTTCGCGGCACCCGCTCCGAGATTAAATCGCAGGCAGCGCACCGAGCGCTCGAGCTTCTCTGGCTAAAATTAGATCGTAGCGCGTGACCGGATCAATGTCGAAAGTACGGTTTCTTTTTCGGGGCGAAATTTCCCTGGCTGTGCGAAGGGCCGTGCGCGTGACCCGAGTCTGGCCGATTGGGCCGCTTGAAAGGCCGAAACGGCCTGGGTGAATTCATTCCGCCGCTGAACGACTTTTGCTGGGACTGTTGGATCAGCGTGTCCAGCTTCTTTTCCAGATACGTCAACTGCTGTTGCATTCGCTGTAATAGCGTTATCACTTCCTTGTCTAGCTCGCTCATGGGCTCCTTTTACACGCTCTTAAATTAGTTAACGTTGCAACGCCAGCTTACTAAAAATTTGTATCCCCGCCGGATAAACGTAGGCAATGATCACCAGACTCACGGGCACAAGAACCCAACGCATCACAAAATTTCTCAAAGCATCATTCTTGATCCAAAGAGGCAAATAGGTGCAAGCGCTTAAAAGAACAGCGCTGACACACAGCCAGACGATCAAATCCTGCGTAAAATTTCTCATATATCCTAACAGCCGAAAACAACCCCACATAGGGTAGGTTACAGAAATATTTTGATTGCGCCCTGCAAAATGACGTTGACAAAAAATCCGGCGAGCATGTCATCATGCATGATGCTAAAGGGGTGCGCCATGCTTTGCAATCGTGAAATCGGCCAAGGTTTCCAAATATCAAGAATCCGAAATAGAACAAACGCCGCGGCATAAATCATGACGATTTTTGGCAACCATAAAACGGAAAGCATCATTCCGCATACTTCGTCAAGCACAAACGCGTGAGGATCTTTTGAACCAAAACTCCGCTCCGCAAATAAGCTAAAACTATAACCCACTATACACAGTCCCGCGAACAACAACAAATTGTATGAAGGAAAATACCAGGCCAACACCCATCCGACCACGCTTCCCCATGTCCCCCCAGCCGGAAGCTCGCCCAGATACAAGCAGCTACAGATGAGCCGGCATAGGGCCTTCATTTTTTTTGACCTATGGACACCCCGCTCCACACCGTAGCAACCACCACCAAAAACATTCCGCCACGGGTAAAATCCAGGGCACGACTATTCCACGACGGTTGCCATTCGGGTGACTGTCTGGCTATCAAGTACAACAGCACGGCGATAATAAAAAGCATTTGTAAAATTGTTTTTTGTTTTCCGCCGGCGCGCGCGGCACGACCTTCGCTGCTGGACGGCATCAAAAACCGGGCTGCCGTAACAAAGATGTCCCGGGCCACCACCACCAACACCATCCAAAGTGGCAAGAGATGCAAATACCAAAAACTCAAAAAAGCGGACAACGTCAGCAGTTTGTCCGCAATGGGGTCCATGAGCTTGCCAAATTGACTCACCTCTCCCATGCCGCGCGCCACGATCCCATCCCAATAGTCGGTGAGAGCAGCCGCAACAAACGCAAAAAGGGCCAAAAACTTTCCGAAAGGTTCGGGTGAAAAAAGAAAAACCGTGAACATCACGGCCAAAACCACGCGTGAACAAGTCAAAAGATTGGCGAAGTTCATATCCTCTCGCCCACCAAATCATATTCCAATGCGTCCGTGATTTTGACATTCACAAATTGCCCGGGTTTTAAAATTTTCTCGGAATGCACAATGACTTGTCCGTCCACTTCCGGCGCGTCGCGCTCCGTGCGGCCACGGTATACGCCGGAGCTATCGCTGTCTTTTTCCTCGATCAGCACCACCGCCTGGCGGCCGATCCAGTCTTCGTTGATTTCGCGTGAAATTTTTTGCTGCAACTGCATCACGGCATCATAGCGTTCTTGTTTTAATTCGTCCGGAATTTGGCTTCCCATCGCGTAGGCACGCGCGCCTTCTTCAGCTGAAAATTTAAAAGCCCCCAATCTATCGAAACGGTGCTCTTGCAAAAATGAGAGCAAATCTTGAAATTCATCTTCGGTTTCACCGGGGAACCCGACAATAATCGTCGTGCGAATAGAGGCTGCCGGGATATTTTTGCGGATCGTGCGAATGCCCCACTCCATTTTCTCGCGCGTCACGCCACGGTTCATGCGGGAAAGCATCGCGTCATGGCTGTGTTCAATGGGAAAATCGAGGTATTTGCACAGCGAAGGGTGTTTGGCCAGAACATCGATCAACTCTTGGCTGACATGTCCCGGATGCGCATACAAAAGCCTCAACCATGGGACAAGATTTAGCTCGGCAATTTTATCCAACAAGGCAGGAAGCTTGAATGTCCGGTCCTGGTCAAAGCCGTAAGCCGCCGTGTCCTGACCGACCAGATTGATTTCGGAAAGTTTTTTTTGGCCGGCAAGCATGCGAATTTCGTTCAAAATGGACTCCATCGGGCGCGAGCGATGCGGGCCTTTCATTTTGGGGATCACGCAATAAGAACAGGCGTTGATGCAGCCTTCGGAAATTTTGACGTAGGAAAAATAATCCGGCGTCAACGCGTAGCGCGGCGTATTTTCATCCAGCAAATAATACGGCTTGGGCTCGACTCGATAGGCTTTTTTTTTGTTTTTAAGCGGCTGCAACAGCTTCGCCAGATCGGCATAATTGTTGGTGCCGATAATGGCATCGGCTTCTTTGATTTCTTTTTGAAGCTCGGGGCCATACCGCTGGGCAAGGCAGCCGAGAACAACCACCGCGCCGAGCTTTCCTTTTTTCTTCAACTGACAAAGACGAAGAATGACTTCAATAGATTCGGCCTTTGCTTCTTCAATAAAACCGCAAGTATTCACGATGGCCATATCCGCCTCTTCGACATTCGCCACCACGGTGTAGCCTTCTTGAACCAGACCTCCAAGAGCTACTTCCGAATCAACCAGTGTGCGGGAACAACCAAGGCTTACCAGAGCGACTTTCATGGCCGTGGCGGATTAACGACTGGACGCACTGGCGATTCGCACGCCGTCGCGAGAAATTAACATTTTCTTCACCACTCCCTTGCCGGGAGAACCCAGAGGACTTTTATTGAGAATTAACGACATGTTGGAGGCGTTTCCGGTCCAAATTTCAATCGCGTCTTTGGCCGTCCAAGTTTCGGCGCCACCTTTTTTTAAAATCCCCTGAAAAACCACCTTGCCGTCACAAGTGACATGAATCCATACGGCATCCAGCACTTTGATTTCCAATGAAAGAGGCGTTTTGCGGTTTATTTTTGGAAAATTTCCAAGCTGAACGCTGTTTAGCCACTCCGAGTCGTCCTTGGAAATTTCTTTGGTTTCTTGAGCCGCGACTTTGACGCTGTCCTGGTCGTGTGCCTTAGAGCTGGATGCTTTTTTTGATTTATCGCTGACAACCTTGGCTGGTTTGAACAGGGCTGTCCAGGATCTGGCAAGCTTCGAGGGTTGCCCCAGCAAAACAAAAACCAAAACAAGCACGGCACAAATTCCGGCGATCACATGAAAAGGACGATAACCCGTTCCCATGACTGGATCGGCAAGCTTGATGTGAAGCAGCTGCTCCGGCTCTTCTTTTTTTTCTTTTTCATACGCGCTGACCAGTTCATCGGAATTGACTTCGAGAAACTCGGCATAGCTCCTCAAGAAACTTTTGACGAAAAGCGGACTGGGAAGTCTTTCAAATTTATCTTCTTCGAGAAGTTGCAGCATGCGCGGATGGATTTTGATCTTGGAATGAACCTCATCCAGCGAAAGAGTTTTTTTTGTGCGAGCTTCCTTCAGGACGGCACCGATCGAGCTCATCTTTTTTCCACTTCTTCTTCGGTTTTACTGCTGGGACGTTCGATCAAAATCTCACGCGGCTTTGCGCCGCGATAAGGCCCGACCACGCCCTCCTCTTCCATCATGTCGATAAGGCGCGCAGCACGGGTATATCCCACACCAAGGCGGCGCTGCACCATTGAGACGGAAGCTTGTCCCAATTCCAGCACCACGCGCTTGGCCTCTTCGTAGATTTCATCTTTTCTAAATTCACCAAAACTTTGCTTTTTATCGGCCACTTGCAACACCGCCTCATGATGCGAGGGAATGTTTTGAGTTTTGATAAACTGCGTGACTTTCTCGATTTCGGAATCCTGTACCAAAGCGCCTTGCGCGCGAATTAGTTTCGACTTGCGCGGGTCCATCAATAGAAGATCGCCGCGCCCAAGCAATTTGTCGGCGCCATTTTCATCCAGAATCGTCCGCGAATCCACTTTCGAGGCCACTTGAAAAGCGATGCGAGCAGGAAAATTGGCCTTGATAACGCCGGTAATCACGTCCACTGACGGACGCTGCGTAGCCAAAATCATGTGAATGCCTACCGCGCGGGCCAACTGCGCCAGACGCGTGATCGAAGTTTCAACTTCCTGAGCGGAGGCCATCATGAGGTCTGCCAATTCATCGATCACCAACACGATGTACGGCATTTTTTTGACAAGAATCGGTTCCTGCTCTTCCGCGTCTTCGGCAACGGGTTTGAGCGAATCCCCGGTGATTTGTTTTTTCTCCACTTTTTCGTTAAACCCGAGCATATTTTTTGCGCCGACACGAGACAACACCTTATAGCGTCTTTCCATTTCGCCCAGCAGCCAGCCCAGCGCCGCCGGAGTTTTGGCCTTGTCGGTGACCACCGGACAAATCAAGTGCGGCAAATCATTGTAAAAATGAAGTTCGACCATTTTTGGGTCCACAATCAAAAATTTGACTTGCTCCGGGGTTGAACGAAAAAGAACGCTCATGATAATACTGTTGATGCACACGCTTTTTCCGGTATTCGTCGCGCCGGCGATCAATAGATGCGGCATGTCGGCCAAATTGCACACCAACGGCGTTCCGGCTGTGTCCTTGCCGATCACAATGGAAATGGCCGAGGTCTCATTTTGATATTCCTGCGAAAGCAACACTTCCTTCAAAGAAACGGTGGCCATGGCGCGATTGGGCACCTCGATGCCGACACGGGATTTTCCTGGAATCGGCGCGACAATTCGGACGCTGGTGGCGCTCATCGCCAGGGCGATATCATTCTCCAGGGAGGTAATGCGCTGCACTTTTACACCCGCCGCCGGTTGCAGCTCGTAACGGGTGATAGTCGGGCCTTGTTCCACTTCCACCACTTTTGCTTCAATGCCGAAATCCCGCAGCGTGTCCTCTAGAACACGCGAACTGTCTTCAAGGTCGTTGCGTAAGCTGCTCTGATCCACCGGCATGGCATCCATTAAAAGATTAATCGGCGGCAGACGATAAGCACCCACGGCTAAGGGCTCCGAGGCAATGAGCACCGGCTTTGGAGAAAGGGCTGGTTTTGGTTCTTTCGGCAATTCGGATTTTGGGACAGACAGTTTGATCTGCGGCTTTGCTTCTTTGGAAACGGGTAATGTCACTTTTTTTGCAAGGACTTGTTTTAAACGCGCAAGTTTTCCTTCCGTTGCGGCCGGTTGCGTTGTAAAAGTTTCTTTGGCAGCCACAAGAGGAGCCACCCGATTTTTTGCCCTGTCAAAAAGGCCGCTGGCTATCTGCAACACCAAAAGCTCGGTTGCCAGTATCACCGATAAAAGAAAAAGGGACAAGGCCACCAACGGCCCGGCATGTCCAAAAACAGACGATAAAAAAATGGAGGTAAAATAACCGAGAATCCCGCCGGCCTGAAAACGATTGGCCTCACTTTGGGAGGCTATGAGCGAAAAAAGGGCGCACGCGGAACTCAAAAAAATCACCATGGAAAAAACGCGCAACCACAGCGCTTGAGCTTTTTTTCCCGCCCATTTAGCTAAAGACCAGAGCAGGAATACGGGCACAAGAAAATAGGCTGTTTTTCCAAAAAGTATCCGCAGCGCCCAAGCGGTATAAGCGCCAAACGGTCCGACAAAGTTATGCGTGGGAGAATTGGGAGTTGAAACTTCAAAGGCCACGTCATCGGGCGTATAGGACAAAAGCGAAAGCAAAACCAGCAGAGAAATGGCAAACCAAATAAACGCGATGACTTCGTTGCGTTTTTTCTCGTCCACCTTTAGACCCCCGTATGCCCAAAACCGCCGGTGGCCCGCGCCGTTTCCTCGAGCGATTGCACGCATTCGATTTCGGCACGCACCACTTCCTGTAACACCAGTTGCGCCAAGCGCATGCCTCGTTTAATACTAAAAATTTCTTTGCCAAGATTGATTATTGGCAGGCAAACGACACCCCGGTAATCGCTATCGATGGTTCCGGGCGTATTCACAAGCGTAATGCCATGCTTCAGCGCCAGCCCGCTGCGGGGCCTGATCTGGCCTTCAAAACCCGGAGGAATCGTCAAAGAAATGCCGGTGGGAATCAGTCGGATTTCGCCGGGAACCAACAGAACATCCTCCGACACATCCGCGCACAAATCCAAACCGGCAGCTTGAGCCGACTTGTAAGCGGGCAGATCTAAATCGTCAGTTCCAGGACTTCTTTTTATTAAAAGTTTGACCGTTTTCACTGCGTTTGGAAACCACCGGAGGCGCGTCGCTGCTGGATTGTTTTTTTGAAAGATTGATGCGTCCCTGCGAATCGATTTCGATAACTTTCACCTTAATTTCATCGCCAACCTTGAGGACGCTTTCCACGGACTCCACGCGCTTTTCTTCCAGCTCGGAAATATGCACCAGGCCTTCTTTGCCCGGCAGAATTTCGCAGAAAGCGCCGAAGTTCATGATCCGCGTAACAGTGGCATTGTAAATTTTACCCACCTGCGCGTCCTCGGTAATGCCTTTGATCATGTCAATGGCCTTCTTGGTTGCCTCGGAGTCACCAGAGGCAATACGTACGGTGCCGTCGTCTTCCACTTCGATTTGCGCGCCTGAGCTTGCAGTAATTTTGCGTATCATTTTGCCACCGGGGCCGATAATTTCTCGAATCTTCTCAGGGTCGACCTGAATCGTCGTGATGCGAGGCGCAAAAGCGGACAACTCTTGACGCGGCGCGGAAATCGCTTCCACCATTTTCTTTAAAATAAAAAGACGCCCTTGGCGCGCTTGTTCCAGCGCTTTTCGCAACGTGGCGATGTCAATGGACTCTTTGAGCTTTAAGTCCAGCTGAATGGCCGTGACGCCGTTTTCGGTGCCGGTAACCTTGAAATCCATGTCCCCCAAATGATCTTCAACGCCTGCAATGTCGCTGAGCACAGCGATTTTATTTTTGGTTTTCACCAGACCCATCGCTATACCGCTCACCGGCGCTTTGATTGGAACGCCGGCATCCATCAACGCCAACGTGCCCGAACAAACACTGGCCATGCTGGAAGATCCGTTAGACTCGAGAATATCGGAAACCAAGCGAATTGTGTATGGAAACTGTTCCTTGGTCGGCATCGCCGCGCGAAGCCCTCTTTCGGCGAGCGCTCCATGGCCAATTTCGCGACGGCCCGGACCGCGCATGAACTTGATCTCTCCCACCGAATACGGAGGAAAATTGTAATGCAGCATAAAATTCTTGTACGAATCGCCGTCGATGCTGTCGACAAACTGCTCATCACGCGAAGTACCCAGCGTCGCCACACCCAAGGACTGCGTCTGCCCGCGCGTAAAAAGTGCTGAGCCGTGGGCGCGTGGCAACAAACCCACCTCTACCGAAATGGCGCGAATTTCGTCGTATTTCCTTCCGTCGGTTCGCAGGCCATTTTCCGTGATGAATTTGCGCACTTCGTCTTTTTCAACTTCTTCAAAAGCGCGATTGACCAGAAGTTCGGTAAACTCGCCGCCCTCTACCACCAGCTGTTTTAAAACCTTTTCGTGAACAGCGCTAATGGCTTCATCACGCGACTGTTTTGTTTTTTCGTGATGGTTGATGCGATCGATTTCCTTGGTCGAAAGGTCACGGACTTTTTTCAGCAGCTCCTGGGAAAGTTCCGATAGCACGACATCCATTGGCTGAATATTGCAATCCTTGACCATCTGGCGTTGAAGCTTTAACAGCGGCTTGAGCTCGCGTTCGGCAAATTCAAGAGCCTCCACCACGCGATCTTCGGAAACGATATTTGCCCCCGCCTCGATCATGATGATGCCTTGCTCCGTGACGGCAACGATGATATCCATCGAACTTTCGGCAATTTCTTTGAACGTGGGATTCAAAATAAACTTCCCATTTACATCGCCGACTCTGGCCGTGGCCACGGGAGATAAAAATGGAGCTCCGGACAGCAGAATCGCCATCGAAGCGCCGTTCATGGCAATAATGTCTGAATTATTTTCCTTGTCCGCGGATAAAACAGTCGCGACCACTTGCACTTCATTGAAAAACCCTTCAGGAAACATGGGGCGCATCGGTCGGTCGATCAGGCGGGAAGTCAGTGTTTCTTTTTCAGTTGCCTTGCCTTCGCGTTTGAAATACCCACCGGGAATTTTGCCTCCGGCGTAACTTCTCTCCTGGTATTCCACCGTCAGAGGAAAAAAATCTTGGCCTTCTTTGGCTTGTCTGGAAACGCAGACCGTGACCAGCGCCATCGTGTCGCCGTAACGAACCACCACCGCGCCATCGGCCTGTTTGGCCATGCGTCCGGTTTCGATAATAAGCGAATGCCGCCCTTGCGAAATTTCAAATTTTTTCATGGCGGTTATTTTCTGAGATCGAGCTGTTCAATCAGCTTGTAATAAGCCTCTTGATTCTCGCGCTTGAGATAATCCAGCAGCTTGCGGCGCTGGGACACCATTTTTAACAGGCCGCGGCGCGAATGGTGGTCTTTCAAATGTGATTTAAAATGAGGGCCCAAATTGTTGATTCGTTCGGTCAATACCGCGATTTGCACAAAGGCCGAACCACTGTCCTTTTCGTGGGTTTTAAAAGTCTTAATAACTTCTTGTTTTTTGGTTTTACTGATAGACATGCGAAACTTTCACTCCTTACAATAAACCCAACCTGGGCTGTTTATATAACATCAGTGTTTAAAATGACTTACAAACAAACTCTGGCATGAGCCATTTGCCAGTCTTGCGATTATACTGGTTAAAAATAGTCTTGTAAAGAAAAAATTAGACTTTTAGCGTGGTGGATATCCTTTTGGATTTGCTTGGCTAATGCTTGCTGATTTGGAAAGTCCCGAACGGCCCTTAATTTTTCGAGAAAAATCAGCTCAATTTCACGATCGTAGATGTTACGATGAAAATTAAGAAAATGCACTTCAAGGCTCTTTTCTTTGTCGCCAAAAGTCGGCCGTTGACCGATGTGCACCATGCCTTTGAGCACGCGCCCGTCTAAAACCCCAACTGCCGCATAAACACCGGTGGGGGGCAAAGTTTCGTGATGCGGGTTAAGATTGGCCGTTGGAAATCCGATCGATCGCCCGCGCCCGCGCCCGCGCACCACGGTACCGGAAACGGACACCGGACGGCCCAGCATGCTCGAGGCCTGCTTTAAATTTCCCGCTTCGATCAACCGGCGAATGCGTGTGCTTGAAATGACCCGTCCGCGAAAAGAAAGCGGCGCGCTAAGAAACAATCCAAAACGCAATTTTTTTGACTGCTGCAACAGATACCGACTGTCGCCCAACGCCTGATACCCAAAACGAAAATCACGGCCCACCGACAACGATTTCATCCCTAGTCGTTTTATTAAAAGAGTGTTCAAAAAATCTTCGTGAGAAAAGCGTGAAAACTTTTTGTCGAATGGCACTACCAGCGTTTCCGCAATTCCTTGGGATGAAAAAAACCGTACACGATGCTCTAGCGACATTAGAATCTTGGGAGTCTGGTGTTTGGACGACAACACTTTCTGCGGATGCGGGTCAAACGTCAGCACCATAGGCATCAGACGCATTTTTTTGGCACAAACACACGCTTTTTTTAAAATCAGTTGATGTCCCCGATGCACGCCGTCAAAAATTCCGATCGCGATTGCGCGGGGCCGGCCTTTTAATTGTTTATCCTCAAAGCCTCTATAGACTTTCATCACAGCTCCAGACCGTGCTCTTTTGAGCGCGGCACGTCGGTCGGGGCTGTGGATAGCTCCGTCACCTCCAGGCCGCAATTTCTTGATTGCGGCACGTCGGTCGGGGCTGTGGATAGCTCCGTCACCTCCAGCAAATGCCGCTGCCAATCCGCGTTCTGGGTCGATTCGAACGCAGAAACTTTCAAAGCCGCCGAAAGGCGCCAATATCCGATCCTCGTGCGCACCAACGATGACAGAACAGCCCCGCAACCCAATTTTTCTCCCACCAGCTGGCACAAAGACCGCACATAAGTTCCCTTAGAACAACTTAAAAAAAAGTAGACCTCCGGCGGCCTGAAATCTTCCAGCCGAAACTCGGACACCGTAATCTCACGAATCGGGGGCTTAAGCATTACGCCCTGCCTGGCCAGCTCATAGTAGCGCCTGCCGTCTTTTCGAAGCGCCGAATAGGACGGTGGCGTGATCGCTTGCACTCCTTGCATTTCAGAAAAAATTTTCTTTATTTGCTCGCCAGAGACTGACTCCAGTGATTTTTCCGAAAGAATTTTTCCTTCCAAATCCCAGGTGTCCGTTACAATGCCCAAACGCAGGCTGCCGCGATAATCTTTGTCCATCCCTGACAATTGCTCCGATTGTTTAGTCGCAGTCCCCACCAAAAGCACCAGCAACCCTGTTGCCATCGGATCCAGCGTCCCGGCATGACCGACGCGCTTTTGACCAATCCGGCGACGCACAAAATCCACCACATCGTGGCTGGTCCAAAGAATGGGTTTGTCGACTAATAAAATTCCATTCATGTTTTGAGCCTTGGTTTTTATTTCTTTTCTTCTTCGCCCTTGATTTTTTTTATGATGGAGTCTATGCGGAAGCTGTGATCGATGGATTTGTCCACCTCGAATTTGAGTTCCAGCGCAAATTTCATATTGATGCGCTCAGCCACCAGGCGACGGATAAAACCTTGATGTTCTTCTAGCGCCTCGGCGGTGGATTCTTTTTTTTCTTCCTCACCCAGCACGCTGTAATACACGCGCGCATATCGCAGATCATCCGTCACCTCGATGTGAGTGATCGTGATAAATCCCAAGCGAGGGTCCGTCAAATCTTCCAGCAGTATTTGCGAAACGATTTTTCTTAATTCTTCGGCAACGCGACTGGCTCTTTGTTTCATTTTTTCTCCTATGGCCTGGGATGAAATTGCTTGTGAACGCTTTTCAAGCGCGACCTGTCGACGTGGGTGTAAATCTGTGTGGTCACAATATCCGCATGCCCGAGCAGTTCCTGCACGACCCTCAAATCCGCGCCGCCTTCCAAAAGATGTGTCGCAAACGAGTGGCGCAGGATGTGTGGATAAATTTTTTTTCGAATGCCGCTGGATTTAGCGTATTTTTTCAATATAGCCCAAACGGACTGCCTGGACAGAGGTCTGCCCAGCCGTGACACAAAAAGCGCGTCGTGCATCCCGGTTTTTACCCATTCAGCTCGCGTGCGTTTCAAATACCGCTTGAGCGCCTGGCAGGCTTGGCGCCCCACCGGCACCACTCGTTCCTTGGAGCCCTTGCCGAGTACCCGGAGGGTCCCGTTGTCTAAATCCACCTGTGAGACTCGCAGCGTCGAGGCCTCCGAAGCCCGCAAACCAGACGCATACAAAAGTTCCAAAAGCGCCAAATCTCTCAACCCTTGAAGCCGGCGCGAGTTGGGTGTTTTTAAAAGCCGCTCGACTTCAGCGGCGCTCAACACCTCCGGCAGGTGTTTCCACAGCTTTGGCGACTCGAGCGCATCCGTGACGTTTTCCTGCACTTCCCCTTCTTGCAAAAGAAAACGGTGAAACATGCGTATGGCCACCAGTGCCCGTGCCGCCGATGAAGGTTCTAAACCCCTGTCTCTTTCGGCTAACAGATGGTCCATAATTTCACGACGCGTGACTGCCTGCATGCAAACTACGTTACGTGATTTAAGAAATCTGAGATAACCGCGTAAATCGCGCTCGTAGGATAAACACGTATTCTTGGACAATCCTTTTTCTACGGACAGCCCGTCCAGAAAAAGCTTAAGGAAGGAAATCACAGATCCACAGCGTCCGGCAAAATATCCGCTTTTACCTTGTCATAATAAAAATCGTTCGCGATCAACCGTTTCAAACGCGCCAAATCACTTTTCATGACCATCGTCTCCGAACGGGAAGAGCCTCCGCTTTGTAATTTGTCTAAATAACGCTTCATCTCCCACAGCAACGGCTCGAACTGTTTTTGTTTTTCCGGTTTCAAGTAATGGCTCATTTGCTCCAGATGGCTGTAAGCTTCTTCGGCCGAACGCGCTACTTTCTTTGAATTGCCCTGAAGGTTTGACAAAATTTCATCCTGCCAGGTTTTCCACAGGGTAAAATGATTTTTATAATAATACTCGTTGGAATACTTCTTTTGATACGTGCCTTGTTCGATGTAAACCACCGAGGGGGTGTGGTCCGCCTTGGGTTTTTTTCGGATGAATTTCTTCGGAAGTGTCTCGCAACCTGTCGTAGCCAGCACACACAGTATCAGCATTCCACAAAAAAATTCCTTCCTCATTTCGATCTCCTTGGCATTTTCTAGTTCTGCAAAAGCTTTATAAATTCTTCCTCGGTTAAAATTTTGACGTGCAATTTTTTTGCATCCTCTAATTTGGATCCGGGCTGATCCCCCTGGATCACTCCCGTCGTTTTGCGGCTGACGCTGGCGGCTACTTTTCCCCCATGTTGTTGGATGAGCGCTACTGCTGCCTGGCGCGAAAATTTTTTAAGTGCGCCGGTAAAAACAAAGGTCTGCCCCGCAAGCTTGGAAAAAAAGCCCGGCTTTTTTGCTTCGCGCATTTCAACGCCCGAGTCTTCCAATTTTTCAATAATCTGCTGATTGTCCCCGTTGGCAAAAAAATCAGTAACACTTTCCGAGATCACGCTTCCGATGGCTTGGATGCTTTCAATTTCTTGGCGCGTTGCCTGTGAAAGCTTCTTGATCGTCTCAAAACGTTCGGCCAAAAGACGCGCCGCGTTCACGCCGACATGCCGAATGCCAAGCGCATACACTAAACGCGAAAGTCCGCGCGTTTTACTTGCTTGGATTTGCCGGGACAAATTGTCGGCGGATTTCTTGCCCATGCGCTCCAACTCGGCCAGAGCCTGCGTTTTGACATTATAAATATCTGAAAAGTCCTTCACGAGCTGTCCATCGACAAGTTGTTCAACCAACGCTTCTCCAAGCCCCTGGATGTCCATCGCCTTTCGCGAGGCAAAATGCAACAGGTGTTCTTTGAATTGCGCAGGGCAGCCCGTGTTGAGGCAACGGTACGCCACCTCTGCTTGTTGCCTCGTCACTTGAGCATTGCAGGAGGGGCATTTTTTGGGGAAATGAAAAATTCTCTCCTGGCCAGTTCTTTTTTCTTTCAACGCTTCGATAACTTGGGGGATGATTTCACCGCTTTTTTCAATGCTCACCCAATCGCCCACGCGAAGATCCAAGCGCTTGATTTCATCCTCGTTGTGAAGCGTCGCCCGAGACACGGTAGTCCCAGCCAAAAAAACCGGTTCTAGATTCGCCACCGGGGTCAAGACGCCGGTGCGGCCCACCTGCACGGTAATTTCCAAAAGTCTGGTTTGGGCGCGTTCGGCGGGAAATTTATAAGCAATCGCCCAGCGCGGGCTTTTGTTCGTGGCGCCCAAGCGCCTTTGTTGGTCTAAACGGTTTACTTTTAAAACCAGCCCGTCGGTATCAAAATCCAATTTTTTTCTCGCCATTTCCCAATGGTCGCAAGCACGAAATACCTGTTCGAGGTTTTGGCAAAGCAAATGAGGCTCGATAACCGGAAGCCCCGCTTTTTCAAAAAAATGCAGCACGTCCGAATGCTGCTTAAACGCTGTCGGCTCGTAAACGCCCAGGGAGTGCGCCGCAAAACAAAGGCGGCGATCGGCAACCAGCGACGAATCCAGAAGTTTGAGCGACCCGGAAGTGGCGTTTCGCGGATTGGCAAAAAGTTCTTGGCCGGCTTGTTGACGCTCTCGGTTCAATTTCATGAAATTCTTGCGGGTCATGTAAACTTCTCCCCGCACTTCCAGGCGTTGTCCCGCAGCGCTTGTTTTTAGCTTCAAGGGGATCGTTGAAATTGTTTTGACATTCGCCGTCACATCGTCTCCCGAACGACCGTCACCGCGTGTAGCTGCGCGCACAAATTCCCCCTTTTCATACATCAAAGAAAGAGACACGCCGTCGATTTTTAGCTCGAGCACGTACTCGAACAATTCTTCGCCTAATTTTTTTCGGACGCGTTTGTCAAACGCTGCCAGCTCTTTTTTCGAGTATGTGTTGTCGATGCTGAGCATCGGGACTTGGTGAAGAACGGTTTTAAATTCTTGCTGAGGCGACCCACCCACGCGGCGCGTCGGAGAATCGGCGCTGGCAAACTCCGGATACTCTTTTTCCAGCGCTTCCAATTCTTTTAGCAGTTTATCGTAGGTTGCGTCGGATATCTCGATTTTGTGAAGATCATAGTACAGATGGTTGTGCCGCTTGATTTCTTGGCAAAGTTTTTTGATCCGCGATTTTGGCGAGGCCATTTTCGTATTGGTGTCAGTAACAGAATTCGACACGAAAATCCTCGAATTCATTAGTGGGCTGTTCCCAACGACAATCAGTTTTTTTGATATGACGCCCTAGAGAGCTTTCCTGGATTTCTAAAAAAAGGGCCTCGATTTTTTCTTTCGCGCCTTCACACACCAGTTCGACGCGACCGTCTTGCAAGTTTTTCACCCAGCCGGTCAGCCCCACACGATGCGCAATAGATTCGGCTGTATAACGAAAACCTATTCCTTGCACGTGCCCGGTATAAAAAACATGCGCACGAAATGCGGGAATAATCGCCTTTTTCTTCATGGGAAGATTATAAACCACATTCATGGCTAAGCAGCCATGCTTTTTTTCCAAGGCCATGCGCATAACCTGTCAACGACCCGTCAGAACCGATTACCCGGTGGCAAGGAATAAGAATGGCAAGCCTGTTCTTGCCGATCGCGCCGGCAACGGCGCGAACGCTTTTTGGACGGCCCAGTTGTGCGGCTACTTCGCCGTAAGAGGCGCTTTTTCCATAAGAAATGCCTCGCAAGACCTTCCAAACCTGTTGTTGGAACATCGTTCCAGTCGGATGCAGTCGCAGAGAAAATTTTTTCCGTTTGCCCTGGAAATACTGGTCCAACTCGCGAAATGCTCGCCTAGCCGTCGTCGATGACCGGCCATGCCCTTTTTTGGAAACAAAGTCAATGGCCGTCAGGCGGGGTCCCGTACCCTGGATTTTGAGCCAGCCCAGAGGGCTCAGATAATACGCGCAAAAGGTTTTTGACCTTATCACGGTCGGCGCTCCTTGGGCAATTGTTTCAAGATGCTTAAGTAAAATTCCTTGTCCTTGGGGTGAGTTAAAAAATCGGCCACTCGATGGCGATCCACCCAGCGCGCTTCGGGATTTTGCGGGTCTATGGGTTTTAAATCCATCTGTTTGGTGTAAAAAAGAAATAGCGTAATCGTCTTAAGCTGCGTAAAGTCACTGCCCCCGCGCAACCCGATACGCAGCCGGTCGTAGCTACCAAGCTTTCGCAGCAGTTCCAATTCTTTGATTCCTGCCTCTTCATAGATTTCGCGCCGCGCGGCGGCCAACTCATCTTCACCCGCGTCCAAATGTCCCTTAGGCAATGACCAGGAATTTCCATTTTGATTGACAATCAGCACCTGGCCTTTTGCGTTCAATACCACGCCGCCAGCACTTTGGGTAATTTTCAATTTAGATTGCACTTCTCCGACTGACCCACCAAAAAAATGGAATTGACACAACAAAGCAGCTCATGGAAAAAATTATAACCAACAAAATCGACTTGTCATACAAAAATCCGAGCGCCGCACTTCCTAAAAACCAACTCAGCCCATAAGCCATATTCCACCAACCAAAACCGGTGCCCCGCTGGCCTGGGCGCAGCATGCCGGAAATAGCCGCTCGCATCACGGATTCTTGAACGCCCATACCTACACCCCACAGCATCATCCCAATACCCGCCTGCCAAATCCCGCCGCCAAACACCAGGGGAGATGTAAAAACGGACAAAAATGCAACCGTCATCAACACCGACAGTCCTTTGCGATCAAACCACTTTCCAAAAATGAGCGCTGAAATTGCGTCGACTCCCATAGCAATCGAATAAAAAATTGGCACAAAAATTCGGGGCACCGTTTGGGACCTTTCGAAATGAAACGCAATCAGTGGGAAGTCAGCGGTGCCTGCCGCCACCAACGAAATGGCTAGAAGATAAATCCAAAACCGTTTGGAAAAACCTTCGGGCGAAGCCTGATCTTTTTTTGTTTCAAGCTCGTGCGGGCGGGGATATAAAAATCTTGCGAATAAGAGCGTGAGGATGGCCAAAATTGCCGGAATCAGAAGAACAGCATAACATTCGCGGTAACTACCTCGAAACCACAACACGGCTGTTACCAAGAGCGGTCCTGACATGGCGCCGACTTGGTCGAGCGCCTCATGAACAGCAAATCCCCAGCCACGTCCCATTTCGCTGGAAGCCTGTGAAATCATCACATCGCGCGCAGGAGTGCGAATGGCTTTTCCCAAGCGCTCGGCGATCATGAGACCGGCTGCTACGCTCCAATGTCCCGCCAGAGCCAGGCAAGGCACCGCTAGCATATTGACGCAATAACCCACGAGCGTAATCGTCCAGTATTTTTTGGTTTTGTCGCTGAGGATGCCCGAGACAAGACGCAGGCAATAGCCGACCAATTCCCCCGCTCCGGAGGCCAAGCCCACGGCCGCGCCGCTGGCGCCGAGAATCGACAGAAACGAGCCGTTGATGCTGCGCGCTCCTTCATACGTAACATCGGCAAAGAGACTCACGATACCAAGCAAAAAAATAAAACGTAGCGCTTTTTTTTGGTTGTCCAACGGCGATCTCATAGGTATTGGAGGGGTTGATGCAAAACTACGGATCTTAAGCGCGCGCTTTAAGCGCCTTGGCGATTCGTTCGGGGTCGTAACCATGAATCACTTCATTGCCCACGCGAGTGACGGGGACGCCGGAGCCGCCTAACTTTTCAAAAATTTCTGCCCCCTTCGCATCGGCTTCGACATCATAACGCGTGTAATCGACTTTATTTTTTTTGAGCAAAGTTTCGAGTTTTTGGCAGTAAGGACACCAGGAAGTAACAAAAATTTCAACTGTGGCTGCGCGCGGGGCCCCCACGTTAGACACCCGTTCGGAGGCAAACGCAGCCGAACTAATCGTAAAAAATAGGCCTACAAGCAAACAGAACCGCTTCATGCCCAAACGATAGCATGAATTGACTGGCCTGACAAGCGTATCCCAGAAAAAAAGCCAAAACCTTTACATCGGCTTTTATCTCGTTTATACTGGCCACTCCTGTCCCTAACAAAGCGCCTGGGACGAGCGGAATTTTTGAAATTTACGGGATGTCCCAGGCCAAGCATCTGGGTCGAGCGGACTTTCTGTAAGGGTCTTGAAATTAATATTGTCTGTGGCTAGATAGTTTATTTGAAATTTACGGGATGTAGCGCAGCTTGGCTAGCGCGCTTGGTTCGGGACCAAGAGGCCGTGGGTTCAAATCCCACCATCCCGAGTTTTTTTGCTGCTTTAGTTTTATCTACTGCGTTGCTCAGTCGTTCGCTTGTGCGACGTAATTCCCATTACGTCTCCGCGCGCACTCCTTCGCGCCTTGTATATAAAACTAAAGCAGCAAAAAAAATAAGTTAAAAGTCGGCTTTGCGCACTCGCGAATGAGTCGGTTCCGAGTCATCGGCAAGCGCCTTATAAATCATGATCTGCGTTTTGGTTGCGCGCTGTTCCACAATCCATTTGAAACCAAAAAACAGGGTTGCGGTCAAAAATTGATAAAAATAGGCGTGCACTACAAAGGACAACGCGAATGACCCCGCCCCAAGCGCCAGCCATAAGATATTCTTCCACCGTTGAGACCACAGTGGTTTTTTAAACGGCGTGATCGGCTTGCCGCAATGGGGGCATGAGCCGGCAACATTTGTTTGCTTCATCAAACCTTTTGCCCGGTCCAGCAGCGCTTTGGGCACCTTTTCGTTCTCCCAGCCGCTTTGGCTTTCCATAATTTCACGGGCCTTGGAAACCAACTGTTGAGCTTCGGGATTGTTTCTTAAAAAAATGAGTATTTTTTCAAGCTCGGGACCTTGCAGCTCATCGGTAAGATACGCATATAAAACTTCGCAACTAGGATAAATAACGCCCTCTCTTTGCCCAGAAACACCTGGAGTCCGGCTTTCGAGATAACTTTTGATTAGAACATCAATTTTGTCTGTCATGATCCCACACTACTAGACGACGCAGGGTACTGATTCCGTTCAAATTTCATAGCTTTTTTCCGATAATTTTTTTCGAAGTTTTTCTCGGGTACGCCGTAAAACAGTCGATACCGTATTTTCGGGTAAACCGAGCAAACAAGCGATCTCTGAATGGGATTTCCCTTCTTCATAATAAAATTGAAGGCAGCAACGTTCTTTTACGGACAATTCTGCCAAAGCCTCCACAAAAATACCGTCAAACTCCTGTTGCAGCATAGGATTGGCCGGCAAAAAACCAAGCGCTGGATCTTCGTTGTTCAGCATGGGACTCTCGAGGGAAAAGTTTTTCTTGGCATGTCTTGACAGACTTTTTAGTTTGTCCAAAGTTATATGGCAGGCCATGACACTCAAAAACTTCCTTACGCTGTGCGCATCGCGAAGTTTTGCAAGCTCATTTTTCTCGAGAAGCCGCTCAAAGAGTTCTTGAAACACTTCCTGGGTAAATTCCTCCACGCCGCCCGGCGCTTCGCCAGCCAACGTTTTACGGATCGCCCAGTAGATCAAGCGCGAAAACCGCTGCACAAAAATCTGCCAGCAAGCCGCGTTATTTTTCAAACAACCCGATATCAATTCTTGATCGCCGAGTTGTTGCGGCTGCAAACTCACTGCTCCCTGCCTGCCGGCAAGTAGGGCTTGTCTTGTTTCAAAATCGACTCAGCCAAGTGTGTCCATTATTTAGCGAAAGGCCGGTTAAGTCCCGATTTTGACGTTTTTCAATATCCGCTCAAGCGTCGCCACAGCGGAAAGAACAGCCAGCCGGCTGGTTTTTGGATTTTGCTCCGAAGGAAAATTCTCGGTGCGCGTATAAAATGAGCCAAAATCGCCCACCACGTACACTTCGTGCACGTTGACAAGCATATGAGGCGAGGCAATGATGCGAACCTTCGTTTTTTTGGCACCTATGCCGGCCAAACTCAGCGTGGCCGAGACATTGATGTTCTTGGGAAAACCCCGCACGGCGGTGGCCGCATCCCCCTCGAACAGCAGTTTTTCTTGTTTCAAATTTTTAAGGTTCAATGAGTGGTTGATGACGTACGGCGCATCCTCAAAACCCTGCGGAGGCTTGCGGGTCGTCAAAAGCACGCGGTGGATTTTACCGATGCCCGCCGCTTTGAGCCCGTCGATTCCCACGACACCTCCGGACGGAAAATAAAGACAACAGCGGTGCGTTTTGGCGAGTTTAAAAAGTTCTTTTTCTTTGCCCAGAATGCCCCCCACACTCATGATCATCACGTCTTTGCCCAATGAAAGTGTTTTTTTGGCCACCTCATACACGGCCTGTTTGGAAGCCGCCTCGATGACCAGGTCGCATCGGCGAACGAGCGCATCGACGGAAAGAATTTGCGGCTTAGGCTTCAAATCTTTTTGCAATTTTCGTGCGCGTGTTGCATCCGCGTCCGCCAACGCCTCCAAAGTGACTTCCTCCTGAAAGCGCTTTTGGCACGCCAGCGCCAGCTCGCGACCAATGGTGCCGCAACCCACAATGCCCACTTTGATCACGCTAAGTTTTTTTCATCCTATTTTTGCCGTCCACAAACACGACTTTGGGCTTGTGTTTTTTCGTTTCCCGACGGGTCAGTAAAGTGTACGAAATAATGATCACCTTATCCCCCACCTCGGCCCAGCGCGCGGCAGCGCCGTTCATGCAAATAGTTCCGGAACCCGGCGCTCCTTCAAGCACGTAAGTTTCGACTCTCGACCCGTTGTTTAAATTGACGATCTGCACGCGCTCGAATGGACAGATATCGGAAGTTTTGAGCAGGTGTTTGTCAATCGTGATGGAACCGGTGTAGCGTAGGTTTGCTTCGGTGACAGTGGCCCCGTGAATTTTTGATTTCATCAAAACTCTAAGCATAAAAAACCATTATCATTTCTAAATTTTTATGATCCGGTTATCGATAAGGCGCGTTTTGGAAAAAAAGACGGCGAGCGCCAACGCTATTTTTTGGCCTTTTTTCAATTGTACCACAGGCTCGAGAGTCGCGGCATCGACAATTTCTGCATAATCGATCTTGCCGCGCGTGGCCACAGCCAGCACTTTTTTCATGGCATTTTGGATTTTTTGGGCGCTGCGCACGCCGCCGCGCGCCAAAGTCTGGCCTTGAGCGAGTGCTTTGTTCAAATAGGTTGCCTGCATTCGCTCCTGGGCGTCCAAATAAAAATTGCGCGAACTCATGGCTAGACCGTCTTTTTCCCTCACCACGGGGCAAAGACGCACTTCGACAGGCAGATCCAGATCTTGCGCCATGCGTTCGATGACGCGACACTGCTGATAGTCTTTTTGCCCCAAATAAACCACGTCCGGCGAAATCTGGTTCAAAAGTTTCAACACCACCGTGGCAACGCCGGTAAAATGAGTCGGACGCGTGACACCGCATAGCACTCGACTGAGCTTTGTCACGGAAATAAGCGTTTGAAAACGCGGGGAATAAAATTTTTTTTCGTCCGGCATAAAAACAATGTCGATTTTTTCGTTTTTAAGCAGTCGGAGGTCCCGTTTGGCATTTCGCGGATAGCGAGTAAAATCTTCTTTGGGTCCAAATTGAAGCGGATTTACAAAAATACTGACGATGACACGGTCATTTTGTTTTTTCGCCAAGCGCATCAAGGACAGATGTCCTTGATGCAAATAACCCATGGTCGGCACGAAACCGATCGTCTGTTTACGATTCTTGAATTGCCCAATGGATTGTTTAAGCGCCGGTAGGCGTTGAATAACTTTCATGAATCCAATCTTCGTACAGCTCCCGCACGCTTTTTTGAAGACGTGGATGAACAAAATCCGGAGCGATCTCGGAAAGCCCTTTAAGAACAAAACCACGCGTCGTCAATCGCGGGTGTGGAATGCTGAGCGTTTTGCCCTCGACGATCACCACGTCTTCATAAAATAAAATATCCAAGTCCATCGGGCGTGGCGCATTCGGGGTTGTTTTGCTGCGACCCAGCCGACGCTCGATCATCTTCAGTTGCGACAAAAGAGCCAACGGCAAAAGCTCTGTCTTGATCTGGATGGCACCGTTCAAAAATTTCGGTTGCGGCAACCCTCCCTCCGGGTCTGATTCCATGATCTCGGACACTCGCAGAACGTCGATGTCCGGGTGCTCGTTGAGAAGCCCAATCGCTCGCGCCATGTTCGCCTGGCGGTCACCCAAGTTACAACCGATGCCGAGATAGACAATGGCCATGACTAAAACCTTTTTTTCTGGAGATGACTGGCCTCACGGCCAGACCGACGTGCCGCAATCTGAAAGATTGCGGCCATGCGGGAAATTGCCTCGCGGATTCGAGATTCGGGCACCGTGAGCGCAAAACGCACATAACCTTCGCCGCCGGCGCCAAAACCCACCCCGGGCGCCGTCACGATGCCGGTTTTTTCCAGTAAATTTTTGCAAAACTGCGTCGAATCTTTGGCCTCCCCCGGCAAACGCGTAAACACATAAAGCGTGGCCGGATTGGGCTTGACCGGAAATCCAAGCTCCTTGAGACCTGATACCAAAAGATCACGGCGGCGACGGTACAAGATATTATTTTTTTTGGAAAAACTGACGATGTTCTTTAACGCCACGATGGCTGCGCTCTGCACCGCCGTAAACGCGCCCGAATCCAAATTGGATTTCACCCGCAACAGCGCGGCAATGGCTTGGGGACCTCCCACGGCAAAACCAATCCTCCAGCCGGTCATGTTGCAAGTTTTGGACAGCGAATGAAATTCAATCGCCACCTCCCGCGCGCCCTGGATTTCAAAAATACTCAAGGGTTTTTCCTTGTCAAAATAAATTTCAGAATACGCAAGATCCGAAACGATCAAAATCCGGTGCCGTAGGGCCCATTTCACCAGTTTTTCATAAAAATTTCTTGGAGCTAGGGCACCCGTGGGGTTGTTGGGGTAATTAACGTAAATGATTTTGGATTTTTTAAGAACTTCTGACGGAATGCAGTCCAGCTCCGGCAGAAAGCCATTCTCCTCCTTCAATGGCAAAAGGTGCGTCACACCCCCTGCAAAATTCGTCCCGCTTTTGTAGGGAGGATAACCCAAGTCCGGCACCAGCGTCACGTCGCCTGGATTGATGAAGGCCAGCGGTAAATGCGCGATACCTTCCTTGGATCCTATCAACGGTAAAATTTCGCTGTTGGCGTCAAACCAAACCCCGAAACGTTTTTTGCACCAAACCGAAACCGCCTGCCGAAAAATCGCGTTGCCGCGGTCCAGCGGATAGTGATGATTTTTAGGATCCTTCACCGCCTTAATCATCGCCTGGATAATAAACCTCGGCGTGGGCTGGTCAGGATCTCCCACGCCAAAATCGATCACTTTCACGCCTTTTTCAATGGCGCGGCGCTTGGCGCGATCAATTTCAATGAAAAGATAAGGGGGCAGTGCTTTTAGACGCCGAGACTCTTCGAGCACAAAATTCGTCATTTGCTTTTCAGTACATCGGCCATGGAATACAAGCCTGGCTTAGCTGAGGACGTAAAGCCGGCCGCCAAAAGCGCCCCCCTGGCAAACGTATCTCTGGATTGGGCGCGGTGCGTGATTTCGATCGTTTCCGCGGGACCCGAAAAAAGCACCTTATGGTCACCCACGATTTGGCCGGCGCGGATCACCTGCATGCCAATCTCATCGGACGGCCTGTCTTCTTTGATTTTGCCTTCCCCGCGGTATTTCAATACCTTTTTTAAATCCCAATTTTTTGCCTTTGCGATGACTGCCGCAAGCATAAGTGCGGTCCCGCTGGGGGCGTCCTTTTTATGCCGGTGATGCGCTTCCGTAATCTCAATATCAAAATCTTTCGGCAGTTTACGGGTGATAACGTCCAAAAGCTCGAGCAGCAAATTGACGCCAACACTCATGTTCGACGACACCACAACGGGTAGTCGCATTGCCGTCGCCTTAAGGCTTTCCATTATTAGGTCTTCCAGACCCGTGCTGCCGATGACAAGACCTTTGATTTGGGCATCGTTAGCCGCGGCGTTACACCATCGGGCGCCGTCAGGCCCTGAAAAATCGATTAGAACGTCGCATGTCAATTTTTTTTTCTTATCCACGTAAAACCGCGGGCTTTCCAGTTTGACACCGATATCCTTGCCAAAACCGAGCAAAGCGCCGATGTCCTGGCCAAGCGACGGGTGCGTGTCGATTTCGAAGGCCTGAACAATCGCAAAATCATTGGACTGTTCATGGGCCAACGATAAAATCCTGGAACCCATTCGTCCCAATGCGCCGTTGATACCGATTTTTACCATGGCTTCATTCCTTAACGTCCAGACCAAAATCTTTGAGGGCTTTGATTAAAATTTTTTCGTGATGCGGTTGCATCGGACAAAGCGGAAGCCGGAGTTCATCCTCGCAAAACCCAAGAAGCTTCATGGAACGTTTGATCGGAATCGGGTTTGTTTCGATGAACATCGCGCGGCAGAGAGCAAAAAACTTGTAATGAAGTGCTTTTGCTTTTTCGTGATTGCCGGCAAAATAGGCGTCCACCATTTCCGATACGGCTTGTGGCAAAATGTTTGATAAAACCGAGATCACTCCTTTGCCGCCCAGCGCCAACAGCGGCAACGTCAATGAATCATCGCCACTCAGCACGGTCAAGTCGCAAAGCGAAAGAATATGCGAGGTTTGATCCATCAAACCGCTGGCTTCCTTGATAGCAACGATATTGGGAATTTTGGCAAGTCGCGCAACGGTTTCAGGCGCAATATTAACCACCGACCGGCCGGGGATGTTGTATAAAATGATTGGAATGTCCACGGACTTGGCCACTTTCTCATAATGGAGGTAAAGCCCCTCCTGCGTGGGTTTATTATAGTACGGCGTCGCCAAAAGTGCGGCATCTGCACCGGCTTTTTTGGCAAAAAGGGTCAGGGACACCGCCTCCTGGGTGCTGTTGGAACCGGTTCCCGCGATAACTGGCACTTTTTTATCCGTAGCATCCACCACGATTTCAATTACGCGTCGATGTTCTTGGTGTGACAGGGTCGGCGATTCTCCGGTGGTCCCGCACGGCACAAGACCGTCGGTGCCATGTGTGATCTGATAACGCACTATTTTTTGCATGGCTTTCTCGTCGACTTTTCCTTTTTTGAAAGCTGTCACCAGCGCCGTGATGGATCCATGAAATTTCATAACGCCACACTCCCCTCGAACGTTTTTTGTACGGGCCCTTCCAAATACACGTCTTTCCAGCGGCCATTTTCATTTTGAAAATAAACTTTCAGAATCTCGCCACCCGCCGTGTGCACGTAAACAGGCGAATGCAGGCCTTCCAACGACGCACAAACCAGCGCCGAAGCCGTCGAGCCGGTTCCGCAGGCCAGCGTCTCGCTTTCCACGCCACGCTCGTAAGTTCGTACTTGGATCGAATGATTTTTGTTCACTTTGACAAAATTTACATTCGTTCCTTTTGGCGCAAAAAAAGCATGCCTGCGAATTTCACGTCCGCGCTCGTCGACCCGGACACCCTCCAACCTGGCATCGAAAATCACCGCATGCGGCACGCCCGTATCGATAAAATGCACTTTTTCCTTGTGGCCACCGATCAGCAAATCCACCGGCGCCTTAAAATCTTTCGGGTCGGTCAAATGCGCCTTGACCTGTGATCCGCGAACATTGGCCTCGATAATCCCCGCCGGTGTTTCAATGCGATGCGTGGCTTTTACGATTTTTTTTTCTACCGCAAATTGAGCCAGGCATCGCACGCCGTTGCCGCACATCTCCGCTTGGCTGCCATCGGGATTGAAAATCCGCATGCGAATATCGGCTTTTTTTGATTTTTCAAGCAGCAGGATGCCGTCGGCGCCAATGCAGCGTTTGCGATCACAAAACCGCTTGGCTATCTGCGGCAAACTTTGCTTTAAAATTCTGCGCCGGTTGTCAATGACGATAAAGTCGTTGCCCGCCGCGGCCATTTTTGTAAAATAAATCCTACTCATAAAAATAATCGGTCACGGATTCATACCACTTCTTTGACAATTTTTTCATAGCTTACAAGGTCATTCATCGTCTCCCGGCGGCGCGCAATAAAAAATTTGTTCCCCCTGACCACTACTTCCGGCACGCGGGGCCGTGAATTGTAATTCGAGGACATCACAAAACCGTACGCGCCGCAAGACATCACGGCCAAAAGATCGCCTGACTTGACGGGTGACAGTTTTCGGTCTTTGGCTAAAAAATCCCCGCTTTCACATATCGGCCCCACCACATCCGCCCGGACAGTACGGCCGTCTGATTTCGCTTTTCTCACCGGAAGAATTTCATGATGCGCGCCATAAAAAGCCGGACGAATAAGATCATTCATGGCCGCATCCACGATAACAAAAGACTTGGCTTGAGTTTTCTTTTCATAAATAACTTTTGTTACCAGAATCCCGCTGTTTCCCGAAATAAAGCGTCCGGGCTCCAAAACAAGCTTTAGTTTTTTATGCTTTTTTAAAAGCGGAATCACCACTCGGGAAAACTCTTCGGCCGTCTGCGGCTCTTCATCCGAATAAACGATGCCAAGCCCTCCGCCGATGTTGAGATACTCGACCAAATTGCCGGAATAACTCACGCTATCGATAAACGCCAGGCACTTGTGGATAGCTTCCACAAAAGGCTTTGAACGCGTTATCTGCGATCCGATGTGAATGTGAATCCCCGCAAAATGCAGCGCCGGATATTTGTAAGAACCCATAAAAAGTTTGTAGGCCGTCTCCATGTCGAGGCCAAATTTGTTCTGTTTAGTGCCCGTGGTGATGTAATGATGCGTGCCGGGCGCCACATCGGGATTTAAACGTAGCGCCACTTTTTGTACGCGTCCCAGACGCCTGGCAATCGCGTTGATAAGCTCGAGCTCTTGTGTCGACTCCACGTTAAACATCAAAATATTCGATCCAATGGCCTGCTCGATTTCCGTGGCGGTCTTGCCGACCGAGGCAAACACAATTTTTTTGGAATGCACCCCCACTTTTTTGGCTCGGAAAAGCTCGCCGCCGGACACGATGTCCAGTCCCGCTCCCTGATTTACCAGCGCCTTTAACACGGTTAGGTTAGAATTTGCCTTCATGGAAAAACAAATCAACGTTTCAATTGAAGCGAATGCTTTTTTCAGTTTCAAAAAATGATCGAGAAAAGTCTGGATGCTGTACAAATAAAATGGCGTGCCGACGACCGAGGCGATTTTTGACACAGGCGTCGACTCACAATAAAGCTCTTTACCTTTATAATTAAATCTATGCATATCGGGAACGCTTCCATCGGCGAATCTGTTTTGCTATTTCATCGGGATGAGTGCTGCCCTGTGTTTTTTTTAGCCGCACCGAATGCTTGGCATCAAAAATCTCGTACAAGTCACCGTCGGCTTTGGGCGCAAAACGGCGATAAAGATCCAGCCCGATTTTGGAAAGGGGCACCCTGATTTCTTCGGACAAACTCACCAGGCGCCCCACTTGATCATGGGCTGTTTTAAACGAAACGCCTTTTTTGACCAGATAGTCCGCCAAGTCCGTCGCGTACAAGCTTTCGTCTTCCAAAAGTTCGGCGGCGCGAACGCGGTTTATTTTTAACGTGCGAATCATTTTCACGAAAATAGTCAAAAGATGCTCGCAATTCTCCGCGGAATCAAAAAGAAATTTTTTATCCCATTGCAGGTCACGATTGTAAGAGGTGGGCAACCCCTTCAATAACAACCCCATGCCCGTAAAATTGGCGCCAAAAATGGCAGAAGCCCCCCTTGCAAGTTCCACGAAATCCGCGTTCTTTTTCTGCGGCATCATCGAGCTGCCGGTGCAAAACGCCTGGTCGATGTCCACCAGCGCCAGGCCCTTGATTTGCGCGATCATCAAATCTTCGGAAATACGCGAGATCTCAAGACCGGTAAAAAAACAGCAGCTGAGAAAATTAAACACAAAGTCCCTGTCGCCGGACACGTCATAACTGTTGTTCGTCACCTGCGACAAGCCAAGTTCTCGGGCAATCAATTGTTGGTCTAAGTCGAATGTAACCCCGGCCAGAGCGCCGCTTCCAAGAACGCATACGTCGAAGAATTGTCTGCCGCCCTCAAAGTGGGCTTTGGCGCGTTTCAACATCTCCGCGTAGGACAAAAAAATGTGCGCCTGTGACAACACTTGGGCGTTTTGAAGATGCGTCATGCCCGGCACAAGAACGTCCGCATATTCCTCGGCTTTGCGCACCATTTGCTTTTGTAGTTGCGTCAGCAGCGAATGGATATTTTCCGCGTGGTCGCGGCAATAAAGCCGCGCGCTCTGGCTCACAAGATCATTGCGAGACCGGGCTGTGTGCAGCTTGTCCGCGAGATCGCCCACCTTGTTTTTTAGCAGCGATTGGATGGCGGAGTGCACATCCTCTTGTTTCTCGTCCAAACGCAGCCGCCCCTGGTGGAATTGTATTTCAAGTTGCCGGATGGCGGATAAAAGTTTGTTAGCCTGGGCGGTTTTGAGAACGCCGCATTTCTTCAGCGCCTTTACATGGGCCGCGTCAATCTTAAGGTCGTAAGGCAAAAGGCGCCTGTCCCATCCAAGAGAAGCGCTGAAATTCTCGAAGTCAGGATCCAATTTCTTTTTAAACCTTCCGCCCCACAGTTTTGACGTCATTTTTTATAGGGTAATGCCCATAAATCGATGAACCCTTTGGCCAGCTTTTGGTCAAACTTGTCCTTCGCGCTGTAAGTGGCCAACGATTCTTTATATAAAGAATGCGGCGAGTTTCGCCCCACCACTTGAGAGGAAAACATTCTCAGCTTAGTGCGCACCGTTCCGGTAACTTTTTTTTGCGTCTCATGCACGAAAACATCCAGCGCTTTTTTTAACGGTGTAAACCACAACCCGTAATAGACAAGTTCTGCGTATTTCTGGGCAATGCCTTCTTTGTAGTGGAACAGCTCACGGTCCAGCACCAAACTTTCCAAATCACGATGCGCTTGCAGTAAAATCGTGGCCGCCGGCGCCTCATAGGTTTCGCGGGATTTGATGCCCACCAGACGATTTTCAATCATGTCCATTCGCCCGATGCCGTAGGGTGCTGCCATGGCATTCAATTGATTGATTAAATTAAGCCCATCGGATTTTCTTCCGTTGAGGCCAATGGGAATGCCTTTTTCAAAATCGATGGAAATAACTCGCGGCTTCAAATTTCTTTTTTCCGCTCCGCGCGTCCACTGGAACGACTCCTGCGGCGGCTCAAAATCCGGGTCCTCCAAAACACCCGCTTCCACGCTGACGCCCCAAATATTTTTGTCGATGGAAAAAGGGTTTTTTTTCGTTACGTCGATGGGAATGCCGTGACGCTCGGCGTATTGAATTTCTTCTTCACGGGATTTAAACTCCCACTCTCTGACAGGCGCAAGAATCTCGAGGCTGCTATCCAACGCCTGAGTCGTCACCTCAAAACGCACCTGGTCATTGCCTTTTCCCGTGCAGCCATGCGCCACAGCGCTGGCGCGTTCCGCATGGGCCACGGCCACCTGCTCGGAAGCAATCAAAGGCCGTGAAAGTGCCGTCGCCAAGGTGTAACGCCCCTCGTAAACAGCGCCGGCTTTCAGCGCCGGCCAAAGATAGTCGGTAACAAACTTTTTCTTTAAGTCTTTTACGATTACCTTCGAAGCGCCGGCCACTTTTGCACGGTGAATGGCCGCGGCCGTGGTTTTTTCTTGCCCCACGTCGGCCATGTACGCGATCACTTCATAGCCCTTGTTTTTCAGCCAATGGATGGCCACCGATGTGTCCAACCCACCCGAATACGCGAGAACCACTTTTTTCATTTTCTGACTTTCCTCGTCAATAGTAAATAAAGCAGCGCTTTTTGCGTGTGGAGACGGTTTTCGGCCTGATCAAAAATTGCCGATCGGGGGTGCTCAATCACCTCGTCGGTGATTTCTTCACCGCGATGCGCGGGCATGCAGTGCATGATCATGGCATCTTTGGGTGCCTTGCCGATGATGGCCCCATTCACCTGAAAAGGCTGAAAATCCCGCAAACGCTGATCCCGCTGTTTTTCCTGGCCCATGCTCACCCACACATCGGTATAAATCGCATGGGCATTTTTAATCGCCGTGAACGGATTGTTGGACAACGTGATTTTGGAGCCGCTGTCCTTGGAAATTATTTTGATATCTTTTAAGATATCTTCGTTGGGTTCGTAACCCCGCGGAAGCGCGATCGCAAGATTTGCGCCCATTTTCGATGCCCCGTACAAAAGCGAGCTGAGAACATTGTTCCCGTCACCGATGTAAGCCATGTTGATTTTGGAGAGCATTTTAAACTTTTCCCGTATCGTAAATAAATCTGCCAGCGTTTGGCATGGATGGTAAGCATCGCTGAGACCATTGATGACGGGAATCGACGAGCTGCGCGCAAATTCCTCGACATCCGCATGCGTGTAAGTGCGGATCACAGCCGCGTCGCAGTATCTGGCCAGAACTCTGGCAATATCCTTAATGGACTCGCGCTCACCCAGCGGGTGCTCCTGCGGCGGCATATACACAGCCGTTCCGCCCAGCTCATGCATTCCCACTTCAAAAGATACGCGCGTGCGCATCGAAGGTTTCTGGAACAGCATCGCCAGCGACTTGCCTTTCAGTTTTCCATAGAATGCCTCAGGATTTTTCTTCATTTTATCTGTAAGTTTGAACAGCGCGTCGAGATCGGGTGCCTGTACCTCTTTCATGCTGAGAAAATCTTTAAAATCCCAAAGCGCGTGCGCCACTTTTCTGGCGGGTCTTTTTTTTGGACTCTTGGTTATTCTTTTCCGTTTAGATGATTTTTTCATGCGGCCTGACTCCCCTCCTTGGTCAATACCCTTTCCTCTTCCACCGAGAGAGCCTCTTCGAGGATCTCAATGGCCCGGTCCACCTCTTTGTCTTTCACCACCAGCGGTGGCATGAGGCGCAGTACATTTGCCTGCGTACAATTGATCAGGAGCTTTCTTCTGAGACACTCCTCGTAAATATTTTTTCCGTCTAGCGTAAGCTCAACGCCCACCATCAAGGCCATGCCGCGGACCTCGCGAATGATTGGGTGTTTTTTCTTGAGTTCGTTCAATTTTTTAAACAAATGCGATCCCACGATCACGGCATTGTTGAGCAATTTTTCTTTTTCGATCGCCTCAAACGTTGCCAGCGCCGCGACACAAGCCAGAGGGCTGCCGCCAAACGTCGTTGCATGCGTGCCGGGTCCAAGCGTGTCGGCAATTTCTTTTTTGGCCACCATCGCGCCTATCGGAAAACCGCCGCCCAGTGATTTAGCCAATGTCATAATGTCGGGCTCGACGCCATAATTTTTAAAGCAAAACATCCTTCCCGTGCGACCCATGCCCGTTTGCACCTCGTCAAAAACGAGATGAATTTTCTTGTCCTGGCAAAGCCGTTTGACCAAAGTTAAATACTGGGCGTCGGCCACGCGCACGCCGCCTTCGCCTTGGATCGGCTCGAGAATAACGGCAATCGTGCGCGCCGTCACGGCACGCTCAAGCGCTTCAAAATTGTTGAAGGGCACGTGAACGAAACCGGGGGTAAGCGGCTCAAACCCTTCCTGAAACTTTTTTTGACCGGTGGCCGACACCGTGGCGAGCGTCCGGCCATGAAATGACCTGTCCATGGCGATAATGTCGTGGCGCGCGGGATTGCCCAATTTACGAACCAACTTAAACGCCGCCTCGTTGGCTTCTGCGCCGGAATTGCAGAAAAAAACTTTCCCGGGAAACGAATGGCGAATAATTTCTTCCGCCAAAAGCCCCTGTTGTTCATGATAATAATTGTTTGACACGTGGATGAGGCGTTCGGCCTGCCGCTTGATCGCCTCCGTCACCCGTTTGTGGCAGTGTCCCACGCCGCTGACGGCCCAACCCGGAAAGAAATCCAGGTATTCATCCCCATGCGCGTCCCATACTCGCGTGCCTTTGCCACGCTCCAAGACCAGAGGAATCTTGTTGTAACAAGGCACCACATAATCGTAATAAAGTCTGATTGTTTTGCGATAATCCATGGCTAAATCATCAAATTCCGAATTTCATCTTTTCACGATTTCCGTTCCAATGCCCTTGTCCGTAAATATTTCCAGCAGCAGCCCATGCGGAATCTTGCCATTGATGATGTGGACTTTTTTGACTCCGCGTTCCAGCGCGCGCGTACACGCTTTCACTTTTGGAATCATGCCGCCGGTGATGATTTTCTTCTCCACCAGCTCGTCAATTTCTGCCACGGTGATGTGCGAAATCACCGAATCCAAACTGGATGGATTCTTCAAGATGCCGTCCACGTTGGTCAAAAGCGCCAGTTTTAACGCCCCCAAGGAACGCGCAATCTCCGCGGACGCTTGGTCTGCATTGACGTTATAAGTAAATCCATCCTTGCCGATCCCAATGGGAGAAATGACGGGAATAATATCGCTGGTGATCATTTTTTGGATCACATCGCCGTTGATTTTTGTAATCTCGCCGACAAAACCGATGTCCTGCCCGTTGATTTCAACGTGTTTTTTCACTTCGATCAAATGATCCTCTTTGCCGCTCAAAGAAATGGCGCTG
>CAZVNB010000004.1:0-3120 GCA_964628355.1 uncultured Planctomycetia bacterium
GGGAGTAATGCCCGCTGCCAAAAGCTTCTCGACCTGTATCACAAAACGCTTCACCAAAGAACCGTTCACGTTCAACTCCGACACATCAAAGAAAATGGCGTGAGAAACTCCCGCCTCTTTCAGAAAAGGCGCGGCAATATGCGAAGTGAATGGTCCCTTATCTTGCGTTGCCACTCCATTGGCGGCTTCGACAGCGATGGGAAACGGTAGCTGCTCGGGCGAGATGGGTTCAAAAAGACGCTCATACTCCGCTTGGCCATAATTCGAAAGCGCTTTGCGGGCTGCTTGTACATCCAAGGCGCTTAGCACATGAACAATTTTGACGCCATCAATGACATCGAGTTTTTTCGCTTGCATCTCAGGACTTAGGAAAGTTATGAGACCTGAACTCGCAAGTTCCCTGTAAGACTTAAGATGCTCCAAAATGTTGTCACCTCCAAACTGTTTGGCGTTTAAAAGAAGCGTTAGCTTGCCATATTTATCCTGAAGTGTTTGCGCAAGTTTCGCCAGAGTGGCGCTGGAGTCTTTTCCTGGCTCACGAGAGGCGCTGGCAGAAGCTCTGCCGATGAAAAACCCGGCACTGCCAATTTTGGCAAACGATTCCAGATTGCTTAGTTTTCCCCCGCCGCCGTAGATCATGCCAATTTCATCGGCCGGAATCTCTGTTATCGACGACACCCTGTATCGAATAAAACCGTAACGAAGCTTGGTTAGTTCCGGGCTGATCGCAACTCCCTTAATGCCTTCGATCGGCTCATAAGGCAAATAAAGCTGGTGATACCTCACATAGTCGGGATTCACACCACTCAGCAGCACCTGAAGTTGATACTGAATCTCGAAATTGGTGCTGAGTTCCGCGATAATTTTCGATTGAAACGCCTCAAGGTCGGCACCGTTTAGTTCTGTTGCGGTAGAAACGCCCAGCGCGGCAAAAAAAGAAAGAAAGCTGTTTTTTAATTCTTCAAATGAACTTTCCCGGACCATCGCCGCCTGATCGGCCAGGGCTGTGAGCACTCCGTAGCGCCGACTTTTACGATCGGCCGTGTCCCGTTCTGCAACGATAGCCTCTTGCGTTTGAGGAAAACTGCGTAGGCCGTTTTTCAAATAGTTGACGCCTTGGTACTCCACCGGAAAATCCCCAAACGGAAGTATGATTTTCCAACCGGCTGCGAGAAATTCTTTGAGTTGGACATTGGCCTGTTCGGCCGTCACGCCCAGAAATTCCCTGGTTTCGGAATGGAAAATAACGCCCAGACCCACCCCCGGATAATCACTCGGTTTGTCACCGGGTCTTATCTGCACCGCATTTCCGATCGGGCTATAGTAGTAGTAAGATTTTTTATTCTCGTCCTGGACTTTATACACGTTATCGTCGTGACGGAATGCCTGTTCGAGAACTTTGTTTGCTTTCTCCACGTTCCCGTTCAAATGAGTTTCGGCAAAAGTTTCTGCAGTGAATGGCTTGTAGCTATTTAGTTTAAGCCAATCGGCAATGGCCGGTGAATAATTCATAATAGAAGTGGCTAACCGGGCGCCGGACGTGCCAGGCACTGCGAAAAACTTTTTCGCGGCGGGACTGGCATTTTTTAGCCTATTCATCGTTTCATCCAAATCCAGCGTCCGATAAGTCGTGCGCACAATGAACGCGCTGCCGTCACGCGCTATGGTGAGCGTATTGACGGTGATCGTTGCTGAATCACCCGCGCCTTTTTGAATCAATGGGCGATAAAAAAGCTTGGCAAATTCTTCACCGTAAACATCCACCGAAGCGCCTGTGAGACTTGTAATGGCCACGACACTTTTGCCGGCTTGTGCCTGCAAATCTTTGGTGGTCAAAGTACCCATATATTCCGAATGAGGAATGCCCAGACGATCGGCGCTGGCCCATTCTTCGGTCCTGTAGTTATGCGCGTTTGCCGGAGCAAACTTATTGTCGGTTTCTTTTTTGGAAACAAACGTGCTCGCCATCACTACGTCTCCGGCCACGTTGGCAACCACATCTTCTAACGTGGTAGCTTCGGTGGTTCCAAAACGGCTCTTCACCAGCTTTGTTTTGCCATTTGATTTAAGGCCTAATGCCGCGATAACCCCCGGAAGGAAATTCCCATCCGAATCAAGCGTCAGCTTGAAACCGGGATACCTTGTTGCCAATTCAATGGCTTTAAGAATGTCCGCGCCACTTTTATGCTGCGCCAATACACCGGTTTTCACGCCTTCTTTTTCATCAGCGACAGGACGGGGGCCTAGTGTGAAAAATTCCTGTTCGTTCATGAATTGAGTGAAAGCAACCTCATCGTTCGCATCGATGCCCTGAGAGGCCGCAAGTCTTCGATAGACCGTTTCCAGGTCTTCGAAAGGAGATAACTCGATCTGTTTTCCGTGCGTGACTAGCACCCATTTTCTGGCCTCGTCATCCACAAGGGGTTGGCCGTCATAATCGGAAATAGCTGCGAATGAAGTGCTGCTGGTGGCGTGTTTTAAAAGCGTGTTCATTATTACCTCTGGATTTTCACCCAAATTCTCGGGCAACACGGCATTGGGATCTGCGGTGCCGGCTGTTTTTTCCACGGCATCTTTTTTTGTAAAATGAACATTTACACCCCTAGAACGGAGATCCGCAATCGCCGCTTGGTAAGCCGATAAATTAAATGTTCCGTCCTGTTCGACAAAATCTTTGTAGGGCGGGTGGCCTGAGCCATCTTCATAACCGCTCCAATAAATGCGTCCTTCAAGTGTGTAATCCGCGCCAATTTTCTCACCCTTGCCCTGCTTGCCTTCTTCGACGTCTCTTTTACCTTCATTGGCGCCGTTGATAAACGCCTCGTTCTTGTATTTTCTCACATAAGCAATATCGGTCTTTTCACCGGCATCCACGGCCACACCATCCACCCATCCCTTGGCCTTTTTCGTCTCAGGATGTTTTCCGACGCCTGTGTGCACCAAAGGCATGGCAGCAATCGTGGACGTTTGCGTAGATCCCACGACATACACAACACCCGGGTCATTGAGAAGCGTTTGCGCGGAAGCGCTGCCCGCCAAACGCGCCACTTCAATATTCACGGGAGTAAGACCCACGTCGGAAAGAACCGGTGAAATATCAGAGGGCCTTTCGATTTCCTC
>CAZVNB010000005.1:0-13530 GCA_964628355.1 uncultured Planctomycetia bacterium
TGCGCCGAGTAGGGATCGAACCTACGACCCGCTGATTAAGAGTCAGCTGCTCTACCAACTGAGCTATCGGCGCGAAATTTTTTCAATACCGTAGCCACCTATTCTAGCTAAATTTACTTGTCCTGACAAACGATTCTTCGAAACCACGAGTCAAATCTTGGGCTTCTGGGCGAGCAATTTTCTCAAGGTCTCCGCCGCATATTGACCTGGCAGTCCTTTGGAAATAATTTCTGATAGAGTCACTTGGCCGGCGCCAAAGCGGGAATAGAAGAAAAAACATCCGCGACAATCTCGAATATTTCAATCGACAGGACATTTCCCTCGGACTTCATCAGTCGTCGGATCGAAAGAACCATCGTTGCCGTGATAATAGAAGGCAGGCTCAAGATAAAAACGCATCCATGATCGGCAAATTTTGTTTTGATGATGCCGCCAAGAATATTGACGATTTCTCCGATGCCATCTACCACATCCTGGTTAAATTCCTTGATTTCTGTTCCTAACATTTTTGAAACCAGTAGACAGGCAGCGTCTTGGCTCAGGCCAATGGCCAAAGAAGCATCCAACGAG
The DNA here is from genome assembly GCA_964628355.1 of uncultured Planctomycetia bacterium. Classification (GTDB taxonomy): domain Bacteria; phylum Omnitrophota; class Gorgyraeia; order 2-02-FULL-51-18; family 2-02-FULL-51-18; genus CAZVNB01. Next base: position 571 of record CAZVNB010000005.1, read on the forward strand.
CCGGAAAGACCGATAGAAGCGATAATTTGCGTATTTGTTTCGACGCCGGCATCTGTCTGCGGCAAAATTTTTTGGGTTTGCCCGAAAATCGTCTCCAACAGCTGCTTGACCGCCGCTTGAAGGATGATGTAAGTCTCTTCTTGTCTTGTAGCCATTTTGAAATTCTCTATTAAATGCCCCTGTTTTAAGTCTATTTTTTCCGGTAAGCAGGTTTTTAAGCCCCTAGGCGGCCTTCTGACCGGAGGAGTTGCTGGTAGCGCCGGCGGTGCTCTGAGCGTTATTCACCTGGCTACCGTCATCAACCGAATAGAAGAAATAAACATCAAACGCCGTGTCTTTCAGCTGCACGCTATAGGACACGCCATCAGACTTTATGATTTGGTGAACGGAAACAACCACAGAGCCTGTAATAATCGTAGGCAAACTCAAGTTTAGTGAATAAGATTTTTCGCTGAATTTTGTTTTGGCCACGCCAGCCAACATGTTCAGCAATTCTGCAACGCCATCAATCGTGTCCTGATTGATTCCTTGAATATCCGTTCCTAACATTTTGGATAATAGCCGGCAAGCCGATAAGCTGTCCGTCGACAGCGCCAGGGAGGCACTCAGTGATCCGGTCAAACCAATGGAGGCAGTGATTTTCGATTCCTCGCAGGAAATACTGTCTTTGCAAGGAATCAGTTGGGGCGTTTCTGAAAATACGACCTGGGAAAGCTCAACGATAGATGTCTGTAGAACATAAGAAATAATATCTTGCACCGACACGGATTCCTCCCGTTAATTTTTCAAAAAAGGTTGAATCGTCGTTTTTAACTGCTCCGGAGTGAAGGGTTTGCTCACGTAACCCACCAACATGGGGTATTTCGAGCGCGCTTCCTTGATTTTGGCCTCCGTACCCTCCGTGGTAACCATGATGATGGGAATTTGAGCCAACTGAGGTACCTTGCCGACTCCCTCGATGAAATCAATGCCGGACATCACCGGCATATTCCAGTCGCAAAGAATCAAGCCGATCTCCTTGAAATTGACGCCAAGCACTTGCACCGCTTCCTGGCCGTTGGCCGCCTCCAAAATGGGGTTCGTAAAACCGGCCATTTGAATAATTTTGATGATCATCTTACGCTGCACGCCCGAATCATCTACCACTAATATTTTCATTTTACCTCTCCTCTTTATCCCCTTACTCAGGAGATTCCATGGCTACGTCTATTTTTAAAAGATCGTTTTCCGCATCGGAAAACACCAATTCGTACTTGTTGTGAATCACCAGCTTCAGCTTTTGGTTGATTTCTTGATAATAATTTTCAGGAACCTCGATTTGGACCTCCCCGTAATTCAAATCAACCAGTTCCCTTTTGAACCCCCCAGCAATTACGTTGCAGAATTCGCCACAAACGTCGATAATTTCTAAATCCGGAGAACCCGTGTCAATGCCGTATTGTTTAGAAAAAAGAGTTTGAATCTGTTCGGCAGAAATGTAAACGGCAATAGCGCCCCTGGCCCATTTTTTTTCCTTTTGGTCAAACCGCACCACTGAAATAAAAGTTCCACGGGAACCTTTCAGGACAAATTCAGGAACCGGTTCCTGATTCACGGAAGGCATTTGCGTGAGAAAAATACCTGACATGGTCGCGATCGCCCTGTTGACCGACCGCATCATACTTGTTGCAATATCGATAATGTTTAGCTTCACGCTTGTCCTTTTTTTATTTGAGTCGCCCTATTTTTTTTGCTTCAACAAACGTTTCAAAGCATCCACTGCCTCGTTAGCCAAGGAAACTGGAATTCCCTCTCCGGTGTCCGAGTTTTTGGCTACTGAGCTCTCTTCCGAGAGAGTGGAGTATAAAAAGAACAATTCGAAATCTACCGGTGGCGCATCCACCCACATGGATATAGTTTCTGAGCCGCGCATCTTGGCGACGGAGCCCGTATCCAACCCTAAAATAACGCCGGGAATGCTCAGCGCCAACGGAATGGAAAATTCATGAAACCGAGATTTGATGCGTCCGGCAATTATGTTGGCTATTTCTCCCAAACCATCCACCACATCTTGCGAAACTTCTTGAATCTCGGAACTCAGCATTCTGGACACCAGCTGACACGCCGCATGGTTGGTTAACACCAGCGCCAGAGAAGCGCTTAAGGGGCCGGCTAAACCGATGGAAACCACCATCTTTTCTTCCGAACCGCCTATGGAATCCATGCTTTCTTTCACCGTGGCGTTTAAAGAAACAACTGTCATCAGAACTTCGCGAACCACTTCTTCCAGCATCGTTTTCATGCTTTCTCTCAGTTCCATATTTGCCTCCGGCCTCTGGTAAAATTCACGTTTTTTTGTAAATTCCCGTCCAAAACTCTTCGACCCTGCTAAAAGCTTCCGTAATGCCGATGATGTTTTCAGAGGAGCCGAGAATCAAAAAACCGTTGGGCGTTAGTATGTCCGCAATGGTGTTCAGCACGCGTTTTCGGGTTTCCACGTTCATATAAATCAACACATTGCGGCAAAAAACCACGTCATAAGGTCCGTCGTTAACCGTGGGATGCAGCAAATTAAATTGCCGGAACGTGACCCGCCGCGTAATGTCTGGATTTATTTTCCACGTATTGCCCTTCTCCTGCCGGGAAAAAAAACGGTTTAGTTGTGCCTCTGAAAGACCGCGTTGTACTTCCATCTGACTGTAAACACCCGCTTTGGCTCGAGTTAATGCCAACTTTGAAAGATCCGTGGCAATGATCTCAATGGCCCAATCACGCAGGTCTTTTGGATAAAGCTCAAACGTCATGGCAATGGAATAGGGCTCTTGTCCCGTGGAACAGGCGGCGGACCAAATACGAATTAATTTGTTATTCTTCTTGCGCTCCAACAACTGAGGCAAAATAATTCCACGGAAATTGTCATACACCACGGCATCGCGAAAAAACAAAGATTCCTGTGTCGTCATCGCGTCCACCACGGCTTCCACCATTTGTGAATCGGAATTTTTCCGTAGTCGGGTGACCAACTCCGGGATGTCTTTTAGGCCTAATTTTCCGGCCAGCGGCTCCAGCCGCGCCTGCAGTAAATAGCCTTTGTCCGGACCCAGTTCAAGACCCGAAATATTGCAAAGGAGTTTTGCCAAAAAAGTGTAGTCCTCAGCAGTGATCATTTTTTATGCGCACAATACCTTTAATTGCAAAGCAATTTGAGAAAGCGGCAAAACCTGCATAGCTAGCCCGGCTTGCACCACCGACCCCGGCATTCCCCAAACAACGCTACTTTCGCGATCCTGCGCAACAACTCGGCCACCTTGCCGCACAATTTCCTGGCAACCGAGCTTGCCATCCTCGCCCATTCCCGTCATCATCACGGCAAGCACACGCGGACCATAAATAGCCGCGGCCGAACGGAACAGAACATCGACCGAGGGCCTGCAGGAGTTTTCAGGCGCTTCCTGGTTTAAGCTCACTGTCGCCCGTGAACGCTCACCCTTCAATACCATATGATAACCGCCAGGCGCGATCCAAATCTGGGAAGGTTTAATGCAATCGCCTTCTTTAGCCTCCCACACAGGAATTTTGGAAACGGCCATAAGACGTCCCGCCAGGATTTTCGTAAAAAGAGGCGGCATATGCTGCACAATGGCAATGGGAACCGGAAAATCCTGAGGCAGTCCTAACACAAGCTCATTTAAAGCGTTCGGGCCTCCGGTAGATATTCCGATAACTACAATGCTCACTGGACACGCGCTAGGTGTCACAGGCCTTAAAAACGGAGGGGCAACTTTCGCGGGCTCTTGCAATGCCTGCTGGCAAAACGCTTTAATTTTAGGTGTCAAATCAAAACAAATTTGCTTGAGCGCCAGCACCATGTCGTTGGTGTTTTCGGGTTTGGTGGCATAATCATTGGCACCGCGCGCCAGAGCCTCAAGTGTGGCTTCCGCATTGGGTTTGGTAAGCGTGCTAAGCATAATGACTGGTAACTTCGGATATATTTTCCGAATCTCGCTGAGCGCGGAAAGCCCGTCCATTTCAGGCATGTTAATATCCAACAGCACGATATCTGGATTGAGCAGCGGAATTTTTGTCAGCGCGATTCGTCCGTTGGTGGCGGCTCCCTTGACTTCGAATTCCGATATTTCCGATAACACCTTGGTCAGCAGGTGTCGCACCACTATGGAATCATCCACCACCAAGATACCGATTTTTCTAGCAGACACCGTATCGCCCTTAGTATTTGAATTGCGCAATCATCTTCTGTAATTGAGCGGCAATGATTGTGAGACTGTTGGCCGTTTTTTGCGTGTCCGTAGCGCCGGAAGAGGTCATTTTGGCCGCCTGGGTGACGCTGGTAATGTTTATGGCAATTTCTGTCCCGCCTTTGGTAACGGCCGTGATGTTGCGGCTAATATCGTTGGTGACAGCACTCTGTTCTTCCACCGAACTGGCAATGGTGCTTTGAAAATCGTTGACACGGTGAATGATTTTGCTGATATCCCCGATGGCCTCGATGGCACCCTTGGTGTCTGTCTGAATCGTTTCAATTTTTCGGCTGATGTCTTCGGTCGCCTTGGCCGTTTGTTTGGCAAGTTCTTTGACTTCATTTGCAACCACGGCAAACCCCTTACCTGCTTCCCCGGCACGCGCAGCTTCGATCGTGGCATTGAGCGCCAAAAGGTTGGTTTGTTCTGCAATGGAGGTAATAACTTTGATCACGTTGCCTATTTCGGTGCTGCTCTCGCCAAGTTTAGAAATAGTGTCGTTAGTCGAAGTCGCTACATTCACAGCCGAGGTGGCCACCTTTGCCGCTTCCCCCGTGTTTCTGGCGATTTCATTGATGCTGGCGCTTATTTCCTCTGCGCTGGCGGCCACCGTTTGAATATTATGGCTCACCTGTTCCGCCACATGGGATGCGCAGCCGGCTTGCGTGAAAGTTTCTTCGGCAGCGGAGCTCATTTGGCTGGCCGTTTCCATCAATTTGTCGGAGGATAAAGTCAGCTCAGACATTGTCCTGGCCAGACTGATCACCAGCGTCTGGATTTTTTCGATGATCGCGTTGAACCCGGACGCCACTTCGCCAATTTCATGCTTGCCCAAAATATCCAAACGCCGTGTCAAATCTCCATCGGCAATTTCCTTGAGTTGACCTATCATCCCTTTCAGTGTTTTGCTAACGCTTTGGGCGATGAGGAACACCAGCAGAATGGATAAAGCCAGCGCAAATCCCGTCCACAAAAAAGCGTTTTTTTTGACATTGGCATCTTGAGCGATAAACCGCAGCGGTATTGCAACCGGCAAAGAAAAAATCAAGCCGATTAGGACCAGCTGATGTGAAATTTTCAAACCTTGCAAAAAATTTGTTTTCTTAGCGACACCCGTCATGAGAAACTCCCCTTATGAATTGATGGTTCACCGGCTATATGTCCAACACTTTTTCAATATTTAGAATTAATAACAGTCGCCCTTGCAATTTATACGTGCCCTCGATCAATTCCCGGGCTATTCCTTTCAAAGTTTCGGGCGGACGTTCATACAGCGCGTCGCGCACCTGCAGGACGTCTCCGATCTCGTCCACCAACAAACTCGCCACGCCCTCTTCGGTGCGTATCACGACATTGGAAGGAGGGTGGTTGTCCGTGCGGTCGAGTAATTCTAATTTTCGTCTTACATCAATGGTGATCACAATTTGCCCACGAAGGTTGATCAAACCTCGAATGACCGGCGGCGCTAAAGGCACGTACGTCATTGGCTGGTAACGAATCACTTCCTGAACTTTTTGCACAGACACGCCCAAAAAAAGACTGTCCACATAAAAAGTGCAAAATTGTTTCTCGGAGAGCGCGTTCATCCCTTGGCTCCCATTTCTTGAATCATTGCCTCGATGTCCAAAAGCTCCGTCACCCGGCCGCGCACCACCGTGGTGCCCCGAATTCCCTTGCGGGTCCCTGCCGCCTGAACTTCAAAAGAATCTTCTACAATATCCAGGATGCGGTCCACAACCAATCCGACATTGCCTCGTTGACCCGAATAAACCACTGCCTGGACTTTGTCGCGGGCCTTATGTTCTTCTTCCGACCGTGGATTTCTCAATTGTTTCCGACGCTCCGGCAGAACAGAACGCACATAAATCAGCGGCAAGATCTGGCCTCGGTACTGCACCACATCTCCCCTTCCCACTTTCTCGATTGAAACGCGTGGAAATTCCTCCAAACGGGCCACCAGCGAAAGCGGGATGGCCAAGTGCGCATCGTCCGGCCCACGGAAAAGAAGCAGTGCTTGCCGGTCCTTTATTTTGGACTCGGGTTGAACGGCTGCCATTTCCGCCAAGGCCCTCTCCCGCACTTCCGAAATAACGCCCGTGCTCTGCGCAATGCCCAACACATCCAAAATCAAAGATACGGTGCCATCTCCCATAATCGTAGCGCCAGCAAAAATAGAAACCCCTTTTAGTTGCTTGCCAAGCGGTTTGACCACAATTTCCTCGGTATCGCTAATTCCCTCAACGACAAGACCGAACGGACGCCCGTCCGCTTGCAACACCACAATATTTAACTTGTTGGATCCCACAGGGGATTTGGAATCATTTTTTAATCCTAACGTTTGGCCCAAATATGCCAGTGGCAGCAAATTTCCACGCAAACGGTGCACGGGCGCGCCATGAATCATTTCCACCTCATTTCGGACCTGCTCGCCCTCTAAACGTACCAGTTCCAACAAACTCACTTGAGGAATTGCGTAACGCTCGCCGCCCTCCATGACCATGAGCGCCGGAATAATAGCCAAGGTTAGAGGAATTTTGATTTTGATGGACGTGCCATGCCCCAGCGTGCTTTGTACATCCACGGTGCCGCCGATTTTTTCAATGTTGGTTTTCACCACGTCCATGCCAACTCCGCGGCCTGAAATGTTAGTCACTTTTTCGGCCGTGGAAAAACCGGGCAGGAAGATAAGATTCAGTATCTCCCGTTCGCTCATGCGCGCCAGTTGGTCTGAACTTATTAGCCCGTGCTGCAAAGCTTTTTGTTTGATTCGTTCGGTATTAATACCGGCTCCATCGTCGGAAATTTCAATATTTACCTGGCCACTTTCGTGGAATGCGTTTAGGAAAACTCGCCCTTGCTCGGTTTTGCCGGCAAGTTTGCGCGCCGCCGGCGCCTCAATCCCATGATCCAAGGCGTTTCGAACCAGATGCGTTAGGGGATCCTTGATCGCTTCTATGATGGTGCGATCAAGCTCCGTGTCCTTTCCTTTCATCTCGATTAAGACTTTTTTTCCACAAACGGTTGCCACGTCGCGAACTAAACGGGGAAATTTGTTCCAGATATTTTCAATCGGCTGCATGCGAGTTTTCATCACGCTTTCCTGCAGTTCCATCGTAATTAAATTAAGCCGTTGGAAAGAAGTCGCCATCACCGCGTTTTCCTGAGTCGTAACAATCTGTAAGATCTGATTTCGCGTCAATACCAGCTCTCCAACCAAATTCATCAATCGATCCAGTAGCCTTACATCCACGCGGATACTAGTGTCGGAAACCGATTGCCCTCGAATCTCTTGCTGGCTCTTAAGCGCTTCCACCACGGCAGAGGATTTGATTTTGGCTTTTTCGACTAAAATTTCCCCCAAGTGGCGAGGATATCCCTCTGCTTGTTGCTTGAGCGCCTTGTCCACTTGCTGTTTTTGTACCACCCCCGCGTCCATCAAAATTTCACCAATAGGTTTTGAGACGTCTTCGGCTTGCGTGAGAAATTTTAGACGTTGAATCAGTTGAGAATAATCGGCACCACCCTCTTGGCCTGAACGTTCCACATTGGAAAGAACTTGTCGCAAGGCGTCCACCATCGCCAACAGGCCGCTGGTAATTTCCATATCGAGTCGAAGCTTTCCGTCCCTCAGCAAATTAAGCAGATCTTCCCCGACGTGAGTAATGGCTTCGATCTTGGCCAAGGCGAGAAAACCAGAGCTTCCCTTTAGGGTGTGAATAGTACGAAAAGCGCCGGCAAGAATCTCAGGGTTTGAGGGATCTTTTTCAAGTTCAATTAAGCAAGAGTCTAGCTGGTTCAAATTTTCATAACTTTCCAGCAGAAATTCTTTCAGTGTATCGCCTTCTTCGGACATCGTATCTCCGGGATAATTATTAGTAAGTATTACTTATGTATAAACTATAACGCTAATTATTATATAATATAACATAGAATTTTATAATATGCAAGTTCATCAACGCATACCCCCGTTTCGAGCTGAAATTGGGACTGGATATCTATCTGGCGGAGAGGTTCTTAGTATTTAAATTTTGCGACGAGTTCTTTAAGTTCGACCGACACTCGGGCTAGATCTTTGGAGGATTTTTGCGTGTTGGTGGCCGCTTGGGATGTCCCCTGAGCCGCATTGACCACGCTCTGGATATTTTGTACGATCTGGGAATTTCCCCTGGCTACCTCAGCCATGCTACGGCCAATTTCATTCGTGGTGGACGATTGCTCTTCCACGGCGCTGGCAATGGAATTTTGGATTTCATTGATTTGTGTAATGATTTTACTGATTTCACCGATCGCTTTGACAGATTCCTGGGTGTCGCCCTGGATGGCTTCAATCTTTAGACGAATCTGATCCGTAGCTCTTGCGGTCTCCTTGGCTAACTCTTTGACTTCATTGGCCACCACCGAAAAACCCCTTCCTGCTTCTCCGGCTCTGGCGGCCTCGATAGTAGCGTTGAGCGCCAAAAGATTTGTTTGTTCGGCAATAGAGCTGATCACCTTGATCACATTGCCGATTTCCAAACTACTTTCCCCCAGTTTGGCCACTGTGAGGTTGGTTGTCCCCGCCATCAGCGCAGCCCGTGTGGCAACCATAGCCGCCTGGGTCGCGTTTTTGGCTACTTCTTTAATGCTCACCGACATTTCTTCGACGCTGGAGGCGGCAGTTTGAGCATTTCGGCTAACCTGATCTGCGGTGGTTGAAACCATATTTGCCTGCGAAGATGTCTCTTCGGCGGTGCTGGCCATTTGCTGGCTCACCTCCAGAAGTTCCTCGGCCGAACCCGCCAAAGTTTGTGCGTTTTTAGCCATAGTGGAGATGCTTTCACCAATGCCCTGAGTGGCTTTATTAACCGCTTTGCCAATCTCGTCTGCTGAGTCCATGCTCACCCGTTGAGTCAAATCGCCCTCCGCCAGGGCCAAAAGTACTTTCACCGTGTCGGCCATCGGTCGGGAAATGCCTAAACCGATATACCAGCTAAGCGCACCCACCACCCCGATTGCCCCCACGCCAAAAATAATCAAAAAAAGCGTTCTTTTTCGGACAATCTCTGCCGCCGTCTGCTCTTCCTTGAGGTACCTTTCTTTGGCCAGGGACACCACCTTATCGACGGCCAAGCGGTGCTCTTCGAACAAATCGCGCAAGATACCCAAAGACAACACTTTTGCCTTTGCGCGGTCGCCTCTCTGAATCGCAGGAAGAATTTGTTTGTCTTGAAAATCGAAAAAGTCAATGGCGGGGGCGTAAGAATCTTCGAGCAAGGTGGTTTTAAGATCACTTTTAGGAAGTTTTTTTGCCCAATAATCATGTCTGTCCTGATAAGCTCGTTTGAGTTCCTTGATTTTGTTCAACAAAAAATCGATTCGCCCCTTATCCGTCTCGTCTGTGAGCTGGTTGATAACCAAATAAGATTCGATAATGTAAAGCGGCGGGGGGAAAATATCATTGATAACGTCTTTTCCTTCCACGATTCTCTGGTAAACCTTGCCGTTGACTTTCACCGTATCTAGCACTTGGTAGGAGAAGACTCCAAAAGCAATAAAACCCAAAGCGAAAACACAGATCACCAATGACAGTTTGGCCTTCACGGAGACTTTTTTCAGGCTTAGCATCCTACCCACTCTCCCAACCGCTATCACTATTTCCCGCTTAAAAGACCGCTGACCTCTTTGTCAACGGATTCATACATTTTGTTGGCAGCAATCACCAGTTTATCGATGTATTTTCTATGCTCGCTGTATAGAGGAAAAAGCTCTTCGTGAGCAACTTTTTTGGCCTCCTCCACATTCCCCTTATTGACAAGAGGAGTAAATTTGCTGTCTCGGACCTCGTAAAACTTACTGGCCTGTTCGGCGGATAGTTTTGTCATAAGCTCCTTGATTTCCTTATCCTCCGGCGTCTTATCGGATAAATCAGCCTGCCAGAACGCCTGTCGCTCGAGATAGCCCGGCAGTTCCCCCTTACTGCTGTTTCCTTCTTTTAATTGCCGGCCCGACTCCAGCAATCCGTTGATGAGCACCTTGTCCTTGTCATCGATGCTGCCATCCTCCATACCGATTTCCGTTTCATCAATGAGTTGCAACACCACCAGGTACGATTCGATAATATAGGCCGGCGGAGGAAGAATATCAGACACCACATCTTTCATTTGAATAATTTTTTTGTAAAGATCACCTCGCACCTGAATATCAGCCATGGTCACGTCCCCTTGACCCTGTTCTGCCTTTGAAACCTTATCAGCGACTTCCTTTTCAATTTTTTCATTGACCCGGCGCGCTCGACTCACCACCACGTCCACGGCAGCCCGATGATCTTGATACAGGGGCTTCAGATCCGTCCTCGCCACAGTCTTAGCCGCCTTTATGTCCCCTGCCTTGATAAGCGGATTGAATTTAATATCTCGTAATTCATAAAATTTCTTAGCCGGTTCCACGGATTTTTTTACCAGCCATTCCTTAAATAGCTTGTCTTCTGCAGTCGTTTCCGGAAGTTCTTTGGACCAAACATCGATGCGCTCAAAATAACCAGGAAATTGCCCCGGCGCGCCGTTTTTCAATTGATTGCCATATTCGATGAGATCGTTTATGATTTTCATCTCGGTGGCATCGATGGCGCCGTCAACCATGGCTCTTTCCGCTTCATCAATAAGCCGCAAAACTGTGAGATAAGACTCAATGATGTAAGCGGGGGGTGGCAAAATGTCCGCAACCACATCTTTCATTTGAACGAGTTTCTTGTAATAAGGCCCGTTGATGGCCAAATCTTTTTCCCGCTGGGGGATTTCCTTGGCCCATGCGGACGCGCCTGGGACAAAGAACGTTGCTAGGATCAGAAGCGCTGTCGCCCCAAAAAAAATCCGGATACTTCTAAAATCTTTTTTTTCATTGACCATCTTAATCGTGCCTCCAATTATTTGGGTGAATTAAAACCTATGACTTAAATCCAGCAGAACAAACGCGACACCCGCAATCGAGGTCAATATCAAAAATTGACTGCCTTTTCTTGAAAAGAATTATAACAGATTATCTCTAGGTTATTTTATCAAATATCGGTCAATACTATATATTGATTACCAATAAACTGTCAAAACAAATTTTTTAAAGCTGAGGCTAATGGGGTCAAAAGTGCGCCCAGCAGGACTCGAACCTGCGGCCTACTGGTTCGAAGCCAGTCGCTCTATCCGGCTGAGCTATGGGCGCAATTGGCAAGGGTGCGTCTATTTTATCACAGTCCTCTGTATTACAAAGGAAGAAAAAATTACCCACCTATTTTTTCGTCTCCCAGTGTTTGTTAATTTATGCTTACGATTTGACATCAATGTATGTTTTTAGTAACATGACCCCACGTCTGTTGCTCCCTTAATCGACGGGATCGATTGTGTGCGGTCATTGCCAACAGGGTTGGTTAGGATAGAAAAACACTGATGAAAAAATCAATTTTTTCCACCATTTTTCTTCTTTTATGCGCCGTTTCCTCCTTCGCCGCGGCAGAATTTCCTCCGGCCGTCGGAGAGGTCTTCGGAAAACCCGTGCTAAAAGATGAGTTCGATTTCGCGTATAAAACAACTTCCATTTTTTCCGTATCCACGAAAGAACCTGTGGACGATGAAGAGCGCCGCGCCGAAGCCTGGAAACACATCATATTTCTACGAGAAGCCAATCGTCGGAGCATCCAGGTTCCCCGCGAAGAAATAGAAAAAGAACTCACGCGGCTTTTAGGCGAAAAAAAAATTACTTACGGAAGCTACAATTACCATGAATTTATAAAAAAAAATTTTGGTGAGGCCTCCAAGATATTTGAAAAACGCATCGAGGAGCTGCTCAAAGTCAAAAAAATGCTCGACCAGATCCTGCATCCACCGGCGCCGAAAATCACGGAGCAAGATGCAAAACAAAAATTCTTAAACCAGTACAATTCGATGTTGACCGAATTTGTGAACTTTCCGACGCTCGAGGAAGCTGATGTTTTTTTCAAAAAAATCACCCAAAAAAAGTGGGACGAGGAAAAAGCCAAAAATCCTAAGTTTTGCACTCCCACCGGGCATATTTCGCTTGAAGCGGTGATCGATCTTTGGCAGGTGCCACAGGAAGACGCCTATCGCATCCATGCGCTCGACCTAGGTAAAATCGCCGCTCCAGCAAAAATGTATAAAGGTTACGGGGTGTTCCGTGTTATAGAAAAAAAAGACGCCGACTTGAAAGAATACACAGAAAAAAAGAAGGAAGAATACCTCAAGATTTTGGAGCAGGTGTATTATTACAATAACACGCAAAAAATCGTTCAAGACATCGTCAAACAGGCTGCCTTGCATGACTATGCCAGGGACAAAGTAGTCGTCGTCGAAACCAATCAAGGGACATTGGAGCTGGCGCTTTACTCAAAAATCGCTCCCAAGGCATGTGAAAATTTTATGGGACTTGCTGAAAAAAAATATTATGATGGAACCATTTTTCACCGCGTAATCAAAGGTTTTATGATTCAAGGAGGAGACCCTACGGCCTCAGGGCGCGGTGGAGAGTCGATCTGGGGTAAACCTTTTGAGGATGAGGTGCAAAAAGAAGTGCAGTTCGAAAAAGCGGGACTTCTTGCGATGGCAAATTCCGGGCCCAACACCAATGGTTCCCAGTTTTTCATCACCACTGTTCCAACGCCGTGGCTAAGTGGGAAACACACTATTTTCGGTGAGGTGATAGAGGGGCAGGATGTGGTGGTAGCCATGGGCAATGTTCC
>CAZVNB010000006.1:0-6234 GCA_964628355.1 uncultured Planctomycetia bacterium
ATTTTATTCGTATGCAGCCAAGTCGCGCGCTCGGCGGATGGGGATATCCGCGGTCTATTGGATGATATGGGAAAATAGTTGTCATGCATCGTAATTCAAATTGGGCGAAAGCCATTTTTCGACAGTTTTCACGTCCATGCCCTTGCGTCTGGCATAATCAAGAACCTGGTCTTTTTCGATTTTACCCACCGGAAAATATTTGGCCTGGGGGTGCGCGAAATAAAGGCCGCTGACGGAAGAGGCCGGCAACATGGCAAAACTTTCCGTCAAATGAACCCCCGCATTTTTTTCAGCCTGCAATAAATCAAACAACGTCTTTTTTTCCGTGTGGTCGGGGCAGGCGGGGTAGCCCGCGGCCGGACGAATCCCGCGGTATTTTTCGGCGATCAGTTCATCGACGGAAAGCGATTCGGATGTTGCGTAGCCCCAGAATTCTTTGCGCACGCGAAGGTGCAATAATTCGGCGAAGGCTTCCGCCAAACGATCCGCCAGCGCTTTCACCATGATCGCGTTGTAGTCGTCATGGGCTTTCTCAAATTTTTTTGCCAATGGTTCCGCATGAATGCCGGCGGTTACGGCGAAGCCGCCCACGTGGTCTTTGATGCCGGATAATTTCGGGGCCACGAAATCTGACAATGAAAAATTACGATCCTCCGACGACTTTAAGATTTGTTGCCTTAGGGTATGGAACACGGCAACTACCTTGTCGCGGTGTTCGTCGGCGTACACCTCAATATCGTCCCCGATGCTGTTGGCCGGAAAAAGACCGATGACGCCTTTGGCCGTCAAAAGTTTTTCGTCGACGATTTTCTTTAAAATTTTTTGCGCGTCATCAAAAAGTTTTTTTGCTTCCACGCCGACGGTTGCATCCTTAAAAATATGGGGATAGCGGCCACGAATTTCCCAGGTGTGAAAGAAAGGGGACCAGTCGATTTTTTCTGAAATTTCTTTGAGGGAGTAATCCGAAAACGCTTTCACGCCGACAAAAGCGGGTTTTATAACCGGAAATTTTTTCCAGTCGCACTCCAATTTATTTTTTCGCGCTGTTTCTAGGTCGACGTAACGCGCTCCGGATTTTCGCGCCAGATGTTCCGCGCGAATTTTTTCGTACTCGTTTCTTTTTTGCGCGATAAATTTTTCACGAAGCGAAGCAGTGATCAATGACCCTGCCACCGGCACGCTTTTGGAAGCATCCAGCACGTGAACGGTCGCGCCGTCGTAATGCGGTTCGATTTTGACGGCCGTGTGCGTAGCGGAGGTGGTAGCACCGCCGATCAAAAGCGGAATCTTGAATCCGAGTCGTTTCATTTCTTTGGCTACATGCGCCATTTCATCCAGCGAGGGCGTGATCAGGCCCGACAAGCCGATGATGTCCACTTGCTGCTGTTGGGCCACTTCCAGAATTTTTTCGCAAGGCACCATGACACCTAGATCGATGATTTCATAATTGTTGCAGCCGAGCACGACGCCCACGATATTTTTTCCGATGTCGTGCACGTCTCCTTTGACCGTGGCCATCAATATTTTCCCCGCCGAGTGTCTACCGCCTTGCGCTTTTTCTTTTTCAATGTAAGGAGTCAGATAGGCCACCGATTTTTTCATGACGCGGGCGCTTTTCACCACCTGCGGCAGAAACATTTTTCCGGAGCCAAAAAGATCTCCGACAATATTCATCCCGTCCATGAGCGGTCCCTCGATCACCAACAGCGCGGCAGCGCATTTTTGGCGCGCTTCCTCAGTGTCCTGCTCGATGAAGTCGGTGATGCCGTGAACCAACGCGTGCGACAAGCGCTGTTCGACACTTGCTTGGCGCCACTCTTCGCTTTTGACGGGGACTTTATCTTTTTTTTTGGCGCTTTCAGCGAACTTCAGAAGCCGTTCGGTGGCGTCCGGCCGGCGATTCATTAAAACATCTTCCACGAGGTCTAACAGCTGCTTGGGAATATCCTGGTACACGGTCACAAGTCCTGCGTTCACGATGCCCATGTCCATGCCGGCCTGAATTGCATGATACAAAAAGGCCGAATGCATGGCCTCACGCACCAAGTTGATTCCACGAAACGAAAAAGAGATATTACTCACGCCGCCCGACACGTGGCAATGGGGAAGCGTGGTTTTGATTTGGCGCGCGGCCTCGGTGAATTCCACGGCATAGTTGTTATGCTCTTCCATGCCCGTGGCAACGGTTAGAATATTTGGATCAAAGATAATGTCTTCGGGAGGAAAACCGACTTTTTCGCACAGCAGCCGGTAAGCGCGCGCGCAGATTTCCACTTTTCGCTTGGCGGTGTCGGCCTGTCCTTTTTCATCAAAGGCCATCACAACCGCCGCCGCGCCGTATTGGCGGATTTTTTTGGCGCGTTCGAGAAAAATTGATTCGCCTTCCTTCAGGCTGATCGAATTGACGACGCCCTTGCCTTGCAGACATTTGAGGCCGGCTTCCAGCACCGACCATTTCGAAGAATCCAGCATGATGGGGATCTTGGTGATGTCTGGTTCGGAGGCAATGAGATTCAAAAATTTCACCATGGCGGCTTCAGAATCCAGCAGGCCTTCGTCGAAATTGACATCTAAGAGCTGCGCGCCGGATTCCACTTGCTGCTTGGCAACGGCAAGGGCTGATTCATAGTCGTCTTTTTTGATCAGTTCGGCAAATTTGGGGGAGCCGGTGACATTGGTTCGTTCGCCGATATTCACAAACTGACTGTCGGGACGAATCGTGAGGGGTTCAAGACCCGAAAGACGAGTCCAAGGTTCAAGCGTTGGAAGTTTTCGTGGTGGCGCGTGTTCTGCGATTTGAGCGATTTTTTTGATATGGGCAGGTGTCGTGCCACAGCAACCGCCGATGATGTTCACGAATCCGCTTTGCACGAAATCTTCAATCCAAGCGCCCATGCTCTGGGGTGTTTCATCATATTCTCCAAATTGATTCGGAAGTCCGGCGTTCGGATGGGCGCTGGTGTAGATGGGGGAAATGCGCGACAGTTCTTCGACATAGGGCCTGAGTTCCTTTGCGCCGAGCGCGCAATTAAGTCCCACGGACAGAAGGTTGGCGTGCGAAATTGAATTCCAAAACGCTTCCAGTGTTTGGCCGGACAAGGTGCGTCCGCTCTTGTCGGTGATGGTGCCTGACACCATCACAGGCAATCGCTTTCCTGATTTTTTGAAAAATTCCTCAATCGCGAACAACGCCGCTTTGCAGTTGAGCGTGTCAAAAACTGTTTCCACTAGCAGTAGATCGACGCCGCCCTCGACCAGTGCGTGCGCTTGTTCCTGGTAAGCCGCGACAAGTTGATCAAAATTGACCGCGCGAAAACCGGGATCGTTTACATTCGGCGATAGAGAAGCTGTGCGATTGGTGGGACCGATGGAGCCAGCGACAAAACGGGGTTTCGATGGATTTTTTTTCGTGAATTCTTCCGCGAGTGTTTTGGCCAGCTGTGAGGCGGCAACGTTTAAATGATAAATCTCTTTTTCCATGCGGTAGTCCGCCATGGAAATGCGGTTTGAGTTGAATGTATTTGTTTCGAGAATGTCGGCGCCGGCCTCAAGATATTCGCGGTGAATTTCTGCGATGATTTTTGGCTGCGTGATGGACAGAAGATCGTTGTTGCCTTTAAGCGAAGAGGCGTGGTTTTTGAATGGTTCGCCGCGGTACTGGGCTTCGTCCAGCTTGTATTTCTGGATCATCGTGCCCATGGCACCGTCGAGCACGAGGATGCGTTTTTTGAGTTCTTCCGCGAGGCGTTTCATAAGCGGGTATTCTACCATGGGACGGGCGCTTACCTCGCTTCCGACTGCGGGAGGATATTAACAGACTGCTCAAAAAGCTTCAGATGCTAGGCGCGACGACGACAGCGTAGCGGTAGCTACGTCGAGAAGGAGCAACAACGCAGAGGAGGTTTTTTCAGCAGACTGTCAAGTAAACTGTTCGAAATGGATTCTTTCTTTGGGAATATTCATTTCAATCAAGGTGGCTTTGAGTTGCTGGCACATGGGCACAAGCCCGCAACCATAAAAATCAAGGCCTTGGGTTTTACCGGCAAAGGATTGCTTGACAATATCTTGCACATAGGCGGTTTGGCCCTTCCAGTTTTTCGGCCGGCTGACCGTAGGAACGAAATGAAAATTTTTGTATTTTTTTTCAAGCTCCCGCCATTCGTTTTCGTACAACACGTCTGTTTCATAGCGGTTTCCAAAAATAAGCCAAATAGTTTTCGTGCAATTTTGTTCATAAAGATAGTGGATCATGCCGCGCAGCGGGGCGACTCCGGTGCCGGTACCGACGAAAACAAGATTGTCTTGCCACGGCTCTTTGATCGTGAACACGCCATACGGCAGCGACGTATGCACCCGGTCGCCTTCTTTAAGATTAAAAAACCAGGTCGAAACATAGCCGCCTTCCACGAGCTTGATACAAAGCTCGATGCGCTTATGAAGCGAAGGCGAGGAGGCGATGGAGTAGGGTTTTTTGTGCGGTTTGCCGTCTTTTTCCAAATGCACCATCATGAATTGGCCCGCGATGAAATGTGTGTCCGCGTCTGTCGGATAATCTAGCACAAAATGTTTGACCGTACTCGATACAGAGACGATTTTCGAGACGGTTGCATCGTAAAATCTCGGTTTTTCGGCCATGGCATCCCCCGTTGCAGGTCATTATACCTTTTTGAGTTCTTGCGTAAAGAGTAAAAGAGGAGATATTTTAATATATCCTTATTATTGACTTTTAAGACCTATTCTAATATCGTATGGACTCTATCCCTCAATTTAATTTCAGCACAAGGAGACCAAAACCATGTCTGTCGATAATGCCAATAGCAGTAAAAAATTCGAAGAGGCGCTACAACTTTTAAACGACGCCGCCAAAGACAAAAAAGATGAAATTCAAAATCTCTTGGGCGATAAGTATTCGGATATTCGCAAAGTGATTGAACAGGCTGCCGGCAAGCAAAAACAAAATTTCAAACGCGTTCAGCGCGTGGCCGAAGACTGGATGGAAGAAGGCGAAGAAAAACTTCGGGAAGTTGCTTCTGAGGTGGATGAACGCGTGCATGAAGACCCTTGGATGTATATCGGCGGCGTGGCCATCGGCGCGCTTTTATTGGGATTCATTCTTGGCTCTTCTTCAAGAAATAAATAACCGGCTGCGCTCCGGATCCAACCGCATCTGGAGCAAGCTGGCCGACCTGGCGTACGACGCGACGATCGGGCTTGCCAAGCAATATCAGCGAAAAGGGCTGGAGTTGGTGAAAATCACCGCGGCTTCTTATTATGTGCAAGGCCTTAAGGCTCTCCGAAAACATTTACTGCTTTTATTCCTGTTTTTGTTTTCAATGGTGCTGCTGGCAGTGACGGTGGTGGTAGTGCCTGTGGCGATGGTGCTCGTTGCGCCATGGACGGCCGCTGTCAAAGTGATTGTACTGACGAGTCTTGGCGTACTTTACGTCAGCGCGGTGTTGATTGGCCTAAAGAGCATTTTTTCAGAAGAAAAATGGATGAAAGCCTCGGGCTTTCAGGAACTGCTGGACTCCATAAACCCCGACTCAAAATAGCACAGACTTCACCTGTGTCATAAAAACCCCCTTGGGATAAAAATTCCAAGGGGTTTTTGTGCAATATAATAATACTCATAAACTTGTATTATTAAACTTTATTATGTATAGTTATTAATAGTTAATTAAAACTATAAATAAATTAACATTTAAAAGAAAGGGAATGACGATGGAACTAATGAATCATACGAAGAAAAACAGCAATATTAATCTGAAAGAAAAATGTGAGCATTTTGCCAATGAACTGCAGGAGGCCATTTATGAGAATAAAAAGGCCATAAATAGCGCCGCCAGGGATGTTCAAAAAAGCGTCAAGAAAAATCCATGGACTTACATTGGCGCCGCCACTGCTGTAGCGCTTTTGGTTGGGTTCGTGTTGGGCAAGAAGAAATAGTTTAATCGTAGTTTTTAGCGCCGTTCTCTAATGGAGAACGGCGCTATCCTTTTACAACCTCCATTAGCCTCTTCCCAAAAATAACTAAAAATTAGCCTTGACACTGCTCAGAGCATTTGGTAAGCTACGTGCGTTGTTTTTAACACAACAAATAGATAACCCACATTATGCCGCAGGAAGGGGGGAAGAAAATAATAGGCTTTCAGGTTATCGGTCGGCTATAGGCTGACTAATCAAAATCAATACCCTAACTTAGACTATAAAGAAGTTAACAGGAGATTTAAATGA
>CAZVNB010000007.1:0-13006 GCA_964628355.1 uncultured Planctomycetia bacterium
GGGAGTTTATGTCATACGCGAGACGGGCGCCACTCAACTGCCCCATACGGGCTTTTTGTGTGATTTCAGCTGCTTGGTAAAGTGCCTCAATAGCCTGGGATACTTTTGTATCGTCATTGATCGTTACTCTGTAACCTGGACCCACAAGACCACGTCCAAAAGAGTAGGAGATCTCCCAAGGAGCTTGGGTGAGCGCACGCACTTCTTGAGCTCGAGTGAGTTTTCCTTCGGCTTTGAGTTCGTTGGCTGCTTCATCCCGGATGGAATTAAAATCATTTAAGCGCGCAAGGCTGATGGCGTTTAAGTTTTGATTGACTTCATTATCCTTTTGTCCACCGGACAAAAATACACTAGCAGGAACCTGGGAAGGCACTGTTTTAAGTAGGGCTTTTAAGGTGTAACGAGCTACCGTCTGGAAGTCTGCGCGATTGTTGGCGAACTTGCCTGATAAAACCATGCTGGTTTTAAGAATCATGCCGTCTAACCATACATCTTCTTTGGCTAACTCTTCAAAAAAGATTTCAAGGGCTTGAGTGGTGGCGTTATAGCTGGCTTCGATATCATGTTCGCCGTCAAGCAGGATCTCAGGCTCTCCGATGGGCACAAGACCGGCCAGTTGGGTCATTTTCATTGTGCGCGCCACAACCTGGGCGTTTTGGCGTATGTTTTCTAGCCTTGGTAAATTATGTTGTGGGTCGATGGCAACCACTACACGCCACTTGGTGAATACGATACCGCTGTCGGCGTGGTTTTCTAAAAGACCTGTGAGGTTTGAGATGCTGTTGGATTTGGGAAGTTTTTCTACGCGGACAAGGCCTTTATCTCTTTTACTAGGATCAGGATTGTTGACCAAAGGACTTAAAAGGTCATCATCTAAACCGACGTCGGTTTTAAGTCCGATAAGAATGCCGGCATCTTTGAACATGTCTATGAGTAACTTGCCATTTTCTTGGGCTACGTTATCAAAGGTGTCTTTGTCTAAGATAATCGAATGAATGCCTCTTTGTTTTAGGCCTTGGGCGGCTTTGGCGATGATGCTGCGGGCGGATTGGCGGTTTTTCTTACCCTCGACGCTCTCGTTTGAGAGATTAAACGGTGAAAGCCATTTGAGCATGGAAGGGGCACTTTCATCGGCGGCCATGATGCCCCCGTCAGGTGGAACCATTGCTTTGGCGGTGTTTCTTAAGTGCTGGCGAAGGGCTTGCTCGGTCAATTGGCCTTGAGGTTTAACCACTCTTAAGGCAATGGCGTGCAGGCGAGCTTGGGTTTGGTCGTCGATGTTTGTGTTGGTGGAAAGACGGGCGCCTGTGCTTTTGGACGAGAAACTTGGAAGTGAACCTTTTTCAGAATAAGTCTTGGCTAAATAATCCTGAACTTTCTGAAGTTCTTCACGAACCGTCATGTATCGTTTGTAATTTCCAAAAATTACGTGTCTGCCAGGCTTGAACAGACGGAGTAATCCATCGACGTCTTGAAATAATTTACCAGCTTCTTCGCGGCCTATCCTTTTGATCGGAGATAGATTGGTTAGTTGATCGACTACTTTTTTCAAACTCCCATTGATTCCATTCCTTTTTACAATAATATCCTTATCTTTTCTGAGGAATTTTCTATAGGTGGCATTGTCGTATTCTGTTTCCCAGTTGCCTGTTTCCGTTTCAAATGCTCGAAGAGCGTTGTTAGCCGATTGCAGAGCTTCGTCAAATTCTTTCGAGGCAAGCCGGGCGCCGGTGGCTGGCGCATTTAGATCGATTACCCGATTATCCCGACTCCGTAGAGTGGGACGGTCACTGTAGTGAGAATGCTCGTCATAGTGAACAAGAATGGACGTGCCGGGAATGACAAACAAACCTCCCCTATCACTCTGATAGAGTTCCTTACCCGTTGCCACATCAAATAGAGCTGAAAAATCGAAAGTTCGAATTGAAATATAACGGTCGTTGCCTATGAAGTCTGCGTGATGAAAAGTATTGTCTATCTCTAGCGGTATTCTCTTATCCTGATCAAAATCATAGACCATGGCGCTTGGCTTTTTGCGACTTATGTTATTTAAATCGACCCAAAATTTAATAAACGCTTTACGACCATCAGAAGATAGCGTCGGCCTGATATCGTAATAAACATCGGAAATTTGGGTGGGACCTTTTTGGTTGGTCAAAAAATTGTAAGTCTGCCAAAGATCCGTCGTTTGATAATGAACAAACAGAGTTCCACGCGGAAAATTTTTCGACGAAGCCACAAAAAACGCCCCGTCAATATCACGCGGAAGCTGATAAGACTTTTTTGGATTTAAAATCTCGACAACGCGGAAGCTGTCTGTCCCCGCCTCGGTTGCGATATCTGTCTCCGTCGCTCTTGAGATAAGCGCATACTTTTCATCGAAGGACACCTGCACATTTTCGTTTGATTTAAAATCGATATGAATCGGCTGACCGTTTTCTAAATCAAGCAGTGTTGGAACGTCCTGGCTGTGATAAGAATTGATGGCCGCATACGCTCCTCCTATTGAATAATCCACATGGGCTCTTGGGGGCACGGAAAAAATGTCTATTTTTTTCTTAAAATCGTGGATGACCCGTTCATCCCCTTGGCGATTAAGCGTTCCAAATCGTCCATCCACCGTTAACCTTTGAATGTTTCCTTCATGAGTCAATATCAGGCCTTGTCCCCCAAGTCCTTGCGCTCCGGAAAACATGGCGTCTTTAATATTTCTGTTTCTTTTTAAGACGATCTCTTTGGCCAGAAAAAGATCGAATACGCGAAAAGTTCTTGGGGCGCCAACAAGGGCTGATAGAAATCTTCCATTCGCGGAGGTTTGAATGTCGCGTAGTTGCAGAGAATGCAAACCATATTTCTTGAATACTTTTTCCACGGACTCTAAGGTCGTTGTCTCCGCCAGCCGCGCGCCACTCGACTCTTCCACACGGCCTTTCTGTGCGACGTCAGCATCAGTCTTGGTTAAATAAACCTTAATTTTCTGAAGCTCTTCTAGGATCGTCATGTATTTGCCAGGCGCTAATGAACGGAGCAACCGGAGCAATCCATTGATCTGTTGAAGCACTTTGTTTGTTTGTTCGTGGCTTATCTTTTTAGTCGGAGATAGGTTGGTTAGTTGATTAACTATTTTCTTCAAGTCCCTTTGGATGAGACGCCTATATTTTTCATTTTCGTAGTTTTTTTTCCAGTTGCGTGCTTCATTTTCAAACGCTTTAAGAGCGTTGCGAGCCGCTTCGGCAAGTTCTTTCTTCGGTTCGTCTTCCTGTGAGTTGCCTTTGATAGAGGCCAACCGCGCGCCGGTGACATATTGATGAATCTGGCTACTGACAACTTGGAAAATACGTGGATTGTTTATCCGTACGTAGCCTTCGATATTTTTCTCTCCATAGAAGCTATAGCTGTCACCGGAAATTGATCCGAATCCAAAGTTTTGTACGTAGTTTCCGAACTCAACAAAAGCATCCAACGCAGGCTTAAAATCAATATGTTTCAGCAATTGTAAATAAATCGTTCCATCCGCGTTAAGCGTAAGCTTTTGCGTAAGTGTTTGATCGCCATTGGATCGATCAAATTCGTAAATGGCGTCTTGCGACGTTGGTGTTTTTAAACGTGTCCATCTCACCGGCTGCATCGTGTCTGCGCTGACTTTTTCCAAAAATATCGTAAGCTGACGCATGAGAAGACCCTCTTGAACATTCTGAAGCTGTTGTTTAAACCTCTCGGTGGTTTCGTCTATGGGAACAATTGGCGCCTGGCCATCCCCTTGAGAGGCCAGATGGTCTTGAATGATATGATCCAGCACACGATTGGCATAACCAAACTCATTGTCATACCATGCGCTAAACAGAATCAAAGTCCCGAAGCCTGGCATAGAAATGGTTCTTGTGAGTTCCGCGTCAACGATGCTCGATTCGGTCGTTCCGAGAATGTCGCTGGATGTCAACGGCTTATCTGAATAAGCCATGCGGCCCTTGAATGGACCCTTGGCAGCCTCTTTTAAGAGCCGGTTGATATCTTCGGCGCTGATATTTTCTTCCCTAATAAAGGCAATCCCATGGACGATGGATCCGTTGACTACAGGCACTCTGTCGGCAAGACCCGTCATAAGCCCCTGCAGTGAAGGGATCACTTTTCCCATAGCCGCGGCAGCACCCGTGGGACCCGGAATGATATTCTGAGCCGCAGGCGCCCCGTCAACGATATTTCCTGCAAGAAGTCTGGCGATCAAATTCTGGGAATTGGTGTACGCGTGCGTAGTTAACACGAATCCGCCTTTGATGTTATATTTGTCGTTTATAGCTTTGCCCGGTGGCGCAGCTGCGTTCGTCGTACAGGATGCGCAGCTGTCGATGAGTTTCGTGATTTCCAGCATTTCATCATTGACGCCTGGAATATGCATCGGAGGCGCTGGCTGGCCGTCCTTGCTTTTCTTGGAGGGTGCAGAGATGGTGACATGTCCAGCTCCAGCCGTAAGATGTTGGCCTGCGCCGGGAGCATCCGTAAAAACGCCCGTGGCCTCCACCACGTAATCCACGCCCAATTTACCCCACGGAAGATTTTTTGGGTCACGTTCCGCCAATATCTGGATACGCTTGCCATTAATGGATATCCAATACGCGCCGTCGGCATCCTTGCCATAATCAAAAACGTTGTGCTGAATCGTGGATCTCGGGGAGCGCTTAAATTCCCTATCCAATAGTTCCGTAAAATCCGCCAGGGGCTGGAGTGGATTGGCGGTGTCTTTAAACGCT
Organism: uncultured Planctomycetia bacterium; assembly: GCA_964628355.1. Taxonomy (GTDB): domain Bacteria; phylum Omnitrophota; class Gorgyraeia; order 2-02-FULL-51-18; family 2-02-FULL-51-18; genus CAZVNB01. The sequence goes on from CAZVNB010000007.1 coordinate 4,749, forward strand.
TCAAAATTGAACATCTGTGGAGTATCGCTGATCGCAACGATCTCGATATTCCTCGGCCATTGTTCCCAAGCCCGGATAACATTGACTGCGATCCGACCTGCTCCTGAGATCGCAACCTTAGTTTGCGCCAGTCGCGCGCCGGAAGCCGGGAGACGGCGTCCCTTATTTGTGACTTCCAGAGGTAAATGTTGCAGCGCCCCAATGATATGAACAGCGGCACTCATTGCCTTGTGAGTGTCAACGCCGTCCTGCGGCGAGACAGAGGCCAAAAATTTTAAAACTTCGCGTGCGTTACGGTCTAGGGTAATGACCTGCCAGACAGTCAGGTTGTGACCATCTGTTCTTCCAATTTCATTTTTTAAATGGTCCAAGGCTGATCTTAAGGATCGGTACTCCGGAGTATCACTCGATTTAATTTTACCAAAAGCGATGTCGATAGGTTTAATGTTTCCTTTTAAGTAATCAAATAAAGGAACCTTCTGGCCATCTGTCATTCGAACCACTTGAGAAACGTTTATATGAGAAAGAATGAGGTTGGCAGCCGGAATGCTGTTGTGAAGATTCATTCGACCTCTATCTAAAACCCTAAAAACACGGTCAAACTTCTTGTCTGTAATGAAAGGCGCGCCAAACTGAAAAAGATCACGCGAGGCTTGATTTAAGCGCCCAATAAGAGATAGTACGTCCTTCACACGGACTGCTGAGTTAACTCGCAATTTCCGAAAAGATTTAGATAAACTATCTAGGCGATTAAGACTTTGATTAAGTGCTCCAAGCGCCTCCCTGGCTCTCCTATTATCTTGTTTGCCCCTCGCTTCTAACGAAAGAACATCAATATTGTCTCTAATATTGTCTTTGAAATTTTCTATGATTTTTAAAACCGCACGGATGGCATCGTCGGAAAAACGGCTGTCCGCTATTTTTATGGGTAGCGGTATGTTATGAACATCCGAAAGATCCCACTGCCAAATATTTCCCATATTGTCTTCGGCGTTGAGCTTTAAATCATTAGGCGTTAAATCTTCGTTTTTAAAACTCACCCACTCATACTTGCCATAACTGAAATCGATTCCGCCCGGCAACATCGCAAGGAGCTTATTGCCTTCGACTAGATTGAGCTGAGGTAAGTCTGACGGCCAACCCTGTTTAAAAGACATTTCGACGATTAGACCCCTTTTGGATTGGGCAACAACACTACTCGCCAGCCGCGCTCCCGCTTTTTGGGAGTCCGCCGACGCCTGAGTGGCGGACGCCGGCTCCATAATCACAACTTTTGCAACTTTTATGAGCTGTCCATGGTCATCAATAAATAGTTTAAGTTGCGTTCCTTCTGGAACACCCGTTGTCGCAAGCAAAAGTTGCCTATGAGGACGTTCTTTAACAACCGCTGTAGATCCCCACCCTGCATGATCGAGTGGATTGACCACTCCCGGCACTATGACATCTCCTGGATTCCGATGATTCCAATCATATTGATTTTCAATAGGGCGCCCTAACGCTTCGGAAGGCAATACGACTATCTCATTAGCGCGACTCGAGTTGTACAAATCAACTATTGTCCCCCACACTTCGTCAACACTATTGAAATTGCCTATAAACTCTTCTTGGCCTACGAACTTTTCTTGCGCCAACCGCGCGCCGGATGGTTGCTCGGGCTTGGATTGGATTGGCTCGTTTTGTTGGGAAATAGTTCTTTTCAACTCTCGTCTAAATACTCCCCCATCCGCAGCGGCACTCGTTAGGAATATGCCGTGCCTAAAGAAGTTATAAACTATAAAACTCCATAGTATTGCTGGGCCTATAGAGCCTATAAAGTCATGTGAGGCTACTTGAGCACCAAAAAGAAACGAAACAAAAAATATACCGATGAGCTCCAATGCAATGACAGGCATTGCTTTATTCGGAAAATTTGCTTTGGCAAAATCAAAAACAACTTTTTTTGAAACAGGGTTGCCAGAATTATTTCTGTTATATCTGGTAACAAATTGGGTGATGTTGTCGGCTACGCGTGCCTGATAAACATGTCCAAAACCGCCCGTAATATATGCCAGCAATTCCTGTCTATCGCCCAAAACGAAAGGCGTATTTTTCAAAGTATTTGCAGCCGCCAACCTCGCGCCTTTTTCAGTAGTCTCCTCTTCCCTGACTACTGACTGCTGACTACTGACTGCTGTCTTTTCTCCCACCAACGCTTTAGTGGCGAACACCGGCTTTTGCACCGCCTTGACTGTCTCAACACGTGGGGTTGTTAAATTTGCTAAGGACTCAGCTCGAGCTGAGGTAAGCGCTTCTATCAATTGTGACAACACGCCCGTATTCGCCACGACAAGAACGCCCAGAAAACTTTGCATGGGGCCGGAGAGTTGCCGCTTGGCATTCACAAGGTACTGGTTGACTTGCGCATCGTTAAATTGCTGGCCTAAGAGAATTTTCTCGTATTTCTTGTGATTGGTCTCCGCGTAAACCTGGGGACGGATACAGACATAGGACACGTTTTGTTTTTTAAGAAGACTTTTGAGATGCGGCGTGTGGTAACCTCCAGTAACTAAAATCGCCTTCGACTGGGATTCTTTGGCCATTTTCCCGAACATATTTTCCATAAACGCCCGGTCTCGGTCATGAGTGATCGAATAAAACTCTTCGGCCTTTTTTACGATCTCGTCAAAACCCTTCTCCAGAAATGTCGCGTTTTCATAGAAATCTTTGAGATCCATGATCTTTTTATTGAGAAATCCGGTCAGATGCGTGATGCCAAACTCGGCCGAGGCGGTTTTGTAAGCCTCGAATTCCTCGGGCGTCATCGTCAATTCAAAAAGCTTTCTCAAATTCCGCAGCATTTCGGAGGATTTGAGGAGTTTTTGCTCGTCCTGACTTTGAGTCAGCGCCCCAAAAACCCGAGTTTCGAGGTCTTTTTCCTCTTTCAAAATCTTATCAACCTGTATTTTTTTGGCGATTTTAAGGTAATCGAAATAGGCGGAAAGTTCAGGGAAGCTCTGCGTCGAATTCTTTAGCTTTTCTTCCAAAAACGAATAAAACGCCTTGTCTTCTTTGTGCTCGGTCGTCGATAATTTAAATGGCGACTTTTGATTTTCTGAAAGCTCCTCCAATTCTTTTTGAACGTCGGCCGGAAGTCCGGCAATCGCGCGGATCTGTTCTTCATTGGCTTTCTTAAAATTAATCCGGGATTCTTTTTCCTTCAATTCTTTTAAATGCTTCAGGTGGGGATAATTCTCGAGCGAAATATTTTTTTCGGCGGCTTGTTTCTCCAAAATCTCGAAAAAATCGGTCAGAGAAATCTGTTCTTTCAAGAAACGTTCATAGGTCGCGTCAAACGAAAGGAGCCAGGGATTGTAAATTCTCGGTTTCAAAACTTTGATCGCACCCTCGATTTGATTTAAGTAACTGTCAAACTTGTCCCTTTGGCCGGCCGTGTAGCGGTAAGCTTCCAGCGCCTTCATATATAGAGAAATATTCTCGACGCCCCACAGCGTAAAATCACGCTCCGAGGTGAGGTCCAGATACTCCGGTCCGTGCAACAGGCCTTTTTTCAGAAACGACTTGCCGACCTCTGTTCTTTTATCTAGCGTTGCATATTTCCTCAAGAAAGAAAGCGAGCTGTCCCCCACGCCCGCTTCCAAGAAAACGTAGCGGATGTCTTTTTCATTTAGAAGCACCGTGTCTAGCGTTTTGGAAAGATTGACCTGTCCGGACTGGTTGGTGTGGGCATCCTGAATCAAAATGACGAGCTTGTCGCTTTCGGGGGCGCGATAACTGTCTTCGATCGTCGCGACGGATGCGGGGAAATTGTAATTGACGGACAATTTTTCAAAAATATTGATTTGAACCGGCTTAAGACCCGGCGCAGCGTAGGAGATTTGCTGCAAGCAAAAAGCTTGAATTAAAACGATGGAGATGGAACGGACAAAATTCTTTTTTTTGACTTTCGAATTCATGACGCCCCCAGGTTGTGGTTACAAATTTCCTAGATAAACAGATAGGGGGATTGTACACGACGGAATCGACAAATCAAGGGCGGAGAGGAAGATTTAATTCGGAATATTTAAATCCTTTTAAGCAAATTTAACTTTTGGTATTCATTTGAGCCGTCAATCCAATGTTTGAAGAATTTGGCCGGCAAAAGATGTGGCTTCGCGCAGTTCCGACAACGAAAATTTGTCCTCAAGATGCAGACGAACCAAGATCATGATGGCCTTTAGCCCGTTGTCTCCTTGAAGAGGAATGAACATGGAAGAACTTTCAACGCGCGGCATTTTTTCTTTGGCCATGTCATGAACGGTTTTGTCTGCCAACAGAAGCATTTTGCAGCGCGCCGCCTCATTGGCTACTCCGTAAGCGCCCAGTATTTCCAACACTTGTTTCTTCACGCTCATCCAGCAAACCTGATCAGCCCTAAAAAAACGCGCAATGATGTTGATGGCGGGATTCAGCCATTCTTGCATACCCGGTTGCGCCAGAATGGATCGCCTTTTTTCGTAAACCTGCGCCATCACGTCCAGTTGGTTTTTGAGCAATATTTTTTTGATGCGAAACAGCAGATCTTCCATGCAAATGGGTTTTTGCAGAAAATCGTAGGCGCCTTTTTTCATGGCAGAGACCGCTCTTTCCACCGTGGCCTCTCCACTCATCATGAGCACATGCAAAGATGGATTCATCTGCGTGATAATTTCCATGCAGGTAATGCCGTCGATCAGAGGCATTTGCACGTCGCAAATCACCAAGTCAAAATAACCACCACGCACTTTTTCAATGGCTTCGCTTCCGTTGGCAGCCGCTTCGACGTCAAATCCACGCGACATGAGATGTGTGGATAGAAACTCCAACATTTCGCAGTCATCATCAACCAATAGAATACGGGCTGCGCCCGGTTTCACCGACATAGTCCCCCCTACCGTGGTAAGTACAAAACAAATACTTACCTAAATGCATAATGTGTTGCTAGAGTATATATGATAAATCTTGAAAATCCAATAATCAATCCAAATATATTTGTATAATTTTATCTATTTTTTAGTAAAATACAATACTATTAATCAAAGTGGAGACGTCTAACCAGTGGAAGCCATGGTGACAGAGGAATTTTCCGCCAGTCTTTTTTCGATTTGCCGTGTCAACTCGTTTTTCATCCAGGGCGCCAGGCGCGATTCTACCTTCTTCTTGAACTCGCCTCCGAGCCACTGCACCCTCGGCGAGAGAAGGTATCCGGCGACTTTAAAATCAAAATCCACCCAATCCCCCGCCTCGACGAAACGTAAAAGCCATTTAAGATCCGAGGACTCCTGAATGGAGGCGGTCGGAAATCGTATCGAAAGTGCCCCCGAGACATGGCTATCATCAGCCTTTAAATCGGCCGCAACATGCATCGAATCACCATCCAACCGGAGATCTTTCAACGTCCAAAACCCGTTGGCGTAGTAGATGTTGCCTGAAAACGAATCAAAGGCTACGGCGTTTAACGCTTCGATACCGGTTTGACGTGCCCAATAGGCGGAAGAATCGCTGGGGCCGATACTCCCATGGGAGACTTTCAACGGCGACACGCATTGCAACGTTTCGGGCGTCCCTTTGCAAGACAATTCGGCGGACAAGCGACCGGTAGCTGGATAGGTCCTGCTCGCGTAATCAAGTAGGCGGGCAACATCCAGGTCTTGGATAGAAGCGGACAAGCCGAAGGCGAGATCTTTCAAACGCAGCCAAAATTTCGAGGTTATTTTTGCGTCTTTAAAAAGGGCCTCCGATATCTCTCCGTGCAAATACCGGGTGTCCGCCGAAATCTGTAAAAAAAGCCGATGCAACGCGAATCCGGCGAAAGCCCCTTTATTCCGTCTATCCTGTCGCCTTAGTTGTAATGAGCGACATAATACGCTGGCAGGGTCGCGCCTAAGATCATGCAGGGATAACGTCCATTCGCCCTTCCCTGTCTTCAAACGGGCATATCCGTTCCAGCCCGTCGGAGTGCAGATCCCTTTAACTTTGAGGAAATTGCCGGAGAGGGAAAGACTCGATGAAAAATGAAGTTTTTGTTCCCAGCGCGCTTTGACGTTCAAACGCACGGGTTTATTGTTGACGGATGCCCAAAAATCGCGCAATTCCACGCCGGATTTGGACAAGAGTAAACATCCGCTCATTTCGCTCAACAGGATCCCGTGCTGGACATCGTTCAAAGCGCAGCCACTGAAAATGACGATCATGGCCGGCTCAAAGTGACGCGCGTCGCCTTTGACGGTCACGTTCAGCTGAACGTTGCCGGAATCCGCCTGCATCCCAGAGAAGAGCGCCTTAAATTTATCCAAAGATAACGGCACCGAAGAAAGAGAGAAGCTGTAGCGCCCGTGATTTTTCGAAGATTCCATCTCCCCCTGCCCTTTCAATTCCACTGGACCTACTTTGAGGGAAATGTCGCCGAGCCGGTCGCTATTTCTCTTCCAGTTTATGGAAAAAGCCACGTCCTGAAAGTCCCTCTGCCATGGGCTGTCCTGGCTCGGAGACATGAGCGAAATTTTTCCTTTCACCACTTCGAAGGAAAAAAATTCCATGCGAACACGCAAGGCGCCTATTCGTCCGTATTCCTTCGGCAGGTTCTGCAAAAAAGTGCCCGTCTTTGAAAGCTCCTCGGGCCGAAGGCGTAGCGTAAGCTCGGGCTCTTCGAACACCATTTTTCTTATCCGGATACCCAGCGGGAATAATTCGAACGCTGGGAGTATGCGCACCCTGGCGATCCGCACGGGTGAAAAGACCGGAGCATGGCGCTGGATTTGCACGTCGTCCAACATAAAACCACCCAAAAAGTCATAATGGGCGCTTCGAACGGTGACTGGATGATGCACAGCCATACTGATGGTGGTTTCGATGAAAGGAAGCTTCCGCTGGGTCCACAGGTTCACCGTGTACCAAAAAATGAAGGTCGCGACCACCAAGCCCGGCCGCGATCTTGACACAGGCTTTAAGCAAGGCGGATCGTGTAAAAAGATTTCCCATTGAGCATTATCTCCATGCGGTCGACCTCTTCGTGAAAAGCGTAGTGGTTGCCCAGGAGGGAATTCCAGGTGCAGAGGCCTGCTGTGGTACGTGCCGCATGAAATAGTATTCGCCGATGGCGAACCGGCAGTCCCGTGCCTCTTCGCCCACGGTGTGCTCCCGAAGAAGCTGACGCAACTCCATGAACTTGAAATCGACCGCAGCCGGATCTTAGACGGCATCCGCCAAGCCAGTCAGGACAGTGAAGATGGTTAGCGTGACGGCCAAAAATAGCAAGTTCGAGGAACTCATTTTTGCTCCTTTCGCGCCAAAACCACGCGCAAATAAAAAACCTTGCCGCTCTCGGCAAGGTTGCACATGGCAACTGGCTGCCCCTACCCCGGACTATCGACATTACTGATCCGCAAAAATGGGCCCTTTAGCTTTGCGTCCCCGCCTTACGACGGGTTTGCCCTTGAACACGGGAGCGTCAATGATTCTATGTCTGTTTAGAGTTTACGCTATAAATGGCGCCTATTAAAGAGGTCGTAGCGGAGGAGGTTTTGTAGATGAAGAACGGAAATAATTCTCTGCACCGGCAGATCATCTCCTGTGGCAAAGAATGAAGCCCACAACATATCTAACGCCTGTGGACTATCGACCGGTATGCTGTAAAGATCATCAGGTGGACGCGACATTTGACGCGCCACAATGCCTTGTAAACGCTCTGATTGCCAAGCGCTTTTAGCTCTTTCTAACAATGCCTTGCTTTCAGAATTATTTGTTAAAGACAAAACATTAATTAACATAATTTTTTCGTTATCAGAGCCATCCAATAAAATCTTATCGAATGTTTTCTGCATCGACACACTGTCTTTTTTAAATATGGCAGAGAAAAATGCGACTGTTGGCATAGTCACGTTCGTCTTATATAACGGTGAATCGCTAAAATATGCCAACGCTCCCGGAATCCTTTCTGGACTTGGACTCTGATAATAGAATGTCATCCATTCTCCAAATTCATTATCAGACTTGAAATTTAAATCAGCACACAAGCCCCTTGCCTATATTTCATATTTACGATCTCCTTTTTCTTCTTTCCAGACATTCGAAAAAGTTCGAATCCCTTCTGCTCAAGCCCTAAATTCCAACGGCCCTCATCGCAAGCTTTGCTCAATAATTCAGCCTTATGATATTTACTGTTGCCTTTGGCAATTAAATACATGAAGTCTATTGTTCTATTGCTCAATTGTTCCGCCATTTTTGCTTTGCAAAAATGGCGG
>CAZVNB010000008.1:0-24404 GCA_964628355.1 uncultured Planctomycetia bacterium
TTTTTTTTAGAGTAGTTATTTAAAATATTTAAAATGTTTTATTGAAAAAAAATGCAGCGAAGAATCACAGATTATAAGCGAAAGATCCTAAAAGGTGAGCATGCAGTGCATGATTCGCACTTGGCCACCATTGATGTGCTGGCCTATGCCATCGAAGCCAGGGATCCCTATACCAGGGGCCATTCGGAACGGGTGGCTAATTACGCGGCCTATTTTGGAGAACAAGTGGGTCTTTCGTCGAAGAAAAATTTTATTCTTAGGCAATGTTGCCGCCTGCACGACGTAGGTAAGATAGCTATTTCAGACCATATTCTTCAAAAGACGGGCGGCTTGTCCATTGAGGAAAAAGCCAAGATTGACCTGCACCCGGTATATGGAGCGCACATTTTGGAAGGCCTTGATTTTATCGCCAGCGGGCTTCCGATCATTCTGCATCATCATGAACGCCATGACGGCAAAGGGTACCCTCATGGACTCAAGAAGGAACAAATCCCTCTGGAAGTAAAGATTATCACGATCGTAGATGCGTTTGACGCAATGACATCGGACAGGCCCTATCGCAAGGCAATGCCGATGGCCGAGGTGATCCGAGAACTGAAAGAAAATGCGGGTACGCAGTTTGATCCAAAACTAATCAAAATATTCCTCAAAATCATCGAAGAGAAAAATATCAGAAAAGGCGCGGACGTTTTAAGTCGTGCCGCGGGACGCAAATGAGAGAAATTTGCATCAAACAAACGGAGTCCTCCAACCATCACCGGAAAAAACTATCGATTGTTGAAATGATTCGACAGGATGGAATGGTCGCGCGCGCCGAAAAAAAATTCTCCTATTACATTTTTGAACAAAACTCGATTCATGATCCTGACCAATTAAAAAACTGGATGGACACCCAGGCCATGCTGGGTCAAAAAAAAGAACGACATGTTTCCATTCGGAAAACGTTCGACAATAAATCCGGAACCGGCCAGATGGTGTACCGAGTGATTGGCAGTTTTTACGTGGTGCAGGATCTGCACATTTTCGCCGTGGTATTCATGCACTCCATCAAGTTTGACATGCTTTCCAAATTTCCTCCAAAGCCAACCTCTTAAATGCGTTAATCGAAGGTTAATCTAAGGTGAATCTAAGGTGAATCTAAGGTTGACACAACCTGCTATCTTTGATAGTGTTATCTTGAGTTTGCTGAACTTCAAGGAGGCGTGAGGCATGAAAAAAAGATTTTTGCAGTGCCTAGCCATTCATGTGGCTGTGGTGATGGCCATCGCCACGACGACGGTTTGCTTTGCGCAAGATCCCTTTACGAAGTTAGGCCGAGGTGTGGCCAATACGTTGACAGGTTGGGTTGAGTTACCAAAAAATATTTATTCTACCAGCGTTGAGGACAATGCATTTGCCGGAATGACGTTGGGCTTAGCAAAAGGAGCCGGGATGACCCTAGTGCGTACCGGGGCAGGGATTTACGAAATCGCCACGTTTCCGTTCCCACTTCCAGAAGATTTTCGTCCCATATTAGAGCCAGAGTACGTATTTTAATTTAACCGATTGTTTTTAACATAACCCCCAAAGGAACTTCTTCTTGGGGGTTATTGCTTTCCTGAATTAACTCAGATTAACCGTTTTAATATTTCCTTGACATAAACGGACTAATTTGTTTCAATGAATATCCTTTTTGAATGAAGCCGATTTCTTGGGGGTGGTGTGATAAAAAGTCTTATTGATGAAAATGCAACCGAAAGCGCCGATAAAGCACTGACCACCGAGGGTGCCTGCCACTTTTTGAGCATCAGCCGCCAAACATTATATAAGCTGGTCAAGTCTAAAAAAATTCCTGGACGAAAAGTGGGTGATAATTATCGTTTTCTCAAAAGTGATTTGATCCGGTATTTTAAAAATGACTAAGCCTAGTTCTGGTGATGAACGTCGTAGATTCATGCGTTTCCAAGCGCCGATGGACCTTGAGTATCGCACGTTGACGCTGAATCCTATTTTCGGCAAAGCGCTGGCCAAAGACTTGAGCCGTGAAGGCGTGCGTTTGGACATGAAGCATAATATTCAGACTGGGACGCCGATCGAAATTTGCATGAACGTTCCGGGCGACAATCTGCCGGTTTTTGCTTCGGGTAAAATCGCTTGGGCCGACGGGCTGGAAGTCGGCGTGAAATTGACAAAGATTAGCCAGACTGATCGCACGCGGGTGCTGGAGTATGTGTATCAGGAATGGCTCAGAGCTTCCAAAAAACTCGAGTCCACGCACCCTAGTTAATTAGTGTTTAAACTGTTCCTCGGAAGAATTTGAAAATGGAGATAAGTAATGTCAGAAGAAACAAAAGAACCAAATAAAAAAGTCGAAGCTATTGTTGCCGTCGAGCCTAAAAAGCTTAAGAAAAAAAAGAGTCGTCCCAGCAATTGCGCTCAGTCAAATAAACGAATCCGGCGCAAGGACTGGTATTATCGCGACGGCAAGTACTTTGCCAACAAACAATGTTTCAGACTGCATGTGGAGCAGGAGCTGGAGAAGGCCAATAAAGCCAAAGAAGCCGCGCAGGCCGCTGCTGCTACCGCTGAAGTCAAATCAGCCGGAGAATGAAAACGCCCAAGCCTGTGCTTGACCGCCGACGCTCGATCCGTATTTCGGAGAAGCTGCCGTTCAAAATCGGTCACCAGAACTACGAGGCCGAGGCGATCACGGTCAACATCAGTACCAATGGCGTGTTGTGCATTGTCGAGCGTGAAATTCCGCTCATGACGCAGTTGAAGCTTGCGCTTACGCTACCATCCCTTTCAAAGGTTTCCCCAAAAAAGAAAACTCTTTCGATGAAAGGGGTCGTGGTGCGCAAGGAAAAGGATTCCTCAGGACAGCAGTGTGTTATCGCTGTTTATTTTTCGGAAATCAAGCCCGAAGACAAAAAATTTCTGCATAAATTTATCGAAAGCCGTTTGCATTCGGCCGCTTGATGGATGCGCCGCTAGGCCCCGACCCCAATTCCCGTTTTCAAAAAATAGATAAGGCTGTGATGCTGGCGCAGTGCCCGCTTTTTTCGGGATTGAGCCATTGGGAGCTTCGTTCCATCAGCCAACTCATGCGACTGGTGGAATATCGAAAGGACGAGCTGGTATACCACGAAGGAGGTGAGGCCGAGGGATTTTATGTGATCATTTCGGGGCGTTTTGAAGCCTACGTGTCAGCACCCGAAAAAAAGAAGGTGCTAGCGTATTTGCGGCGCGCCGATTATTTCGGCGAAATGTCGCTGTTGACCAACCAGCCTCATTCAGCGACGATTCGCGCTCTATCTGATTCGCTGGTGCTCGAAATCAGGCGCGAAGATTTCAAAAAAACCATTGAACATAATGCCACAATTTCGCTGGAACTCAGCCGTCGCCTGAGTTCTCGTCTCAAAGTCACCGAGTCGCGTTCTCGCTCTCTTTTTAAAAGCGATGTGGTGTCTATTTACGGCGCCCAGCCAAAATCCGAACGCGCATTTTTCACGCTGAATCTGGCTGCCAGTCTTTTCGAGGAAACTCATCAAAAAACGGTTTTACTGGATCTTGCTTTATCACCGGACGATCCCTCGCTGTGCAATCCGCGCGTAGCAAGAATTCCCGCCTCCCAATTCCAAGATATCGAGAGCGTCTCAAAAGAAACACTGGCCCAATTCCTGATTCGTCATCACGCTGGTTTTGACACGTTAAGTTTGGTTGCGGATATCAGGGATCGCGCCGGGGAGGCTGTTTTGATCCCTCTTTTAAATCACTTAGCCGTGGAGTATCGTTTTATTCTATTGGATCTACCCAGCGAGTCAGAAGAAATAGTGATGAAGGTACTGTCTCAATCCGATGCTATTTTCTTTGTGACCGATAGCCATATGAACAGCATGACTGAGGCCAAGGAAATGATTGCTGAAATTGAAAAAACGCTTTCGTTTCCAGAGGAAAAAATTGCGCTTGTGATTCACGAGGCCATATTTGGCGCCAGAACCACGGGGGCGTTGAGGCTTGAGCTTTTTGGAAAGAAACGCTGCTTTTCTTTGCCCGAAGACCCGATACAGCCTGATTCAGAAAATGCGGCGCCACTTGTGATCCAAGACCCGGAATCTGAGTATTCGCGTACGGTACGCCACATGGCGAGGTATTTGAGTGGTAACTTAGTCGGGCTTGCCTTGGGTAGCGGCGCGGCGCTTGGACTGGCGCATATAGGCATTTTAAAGGTGCTCGAACGAGAAAAAATACCGATCGATATCGTGGCTGGTTCCAGCATCGGAGCTTTGATCGGTTCTTTGTACGCGGTGGGCTGCAGCGCTGTGGAAATAGAAAAAGCGGCGTGTGAAATCAATTTACGGCTTCTAGCTAGCCGGCTTATTGACATCAACCTTTTTCCTATCCGGGGTCTCATGCATGGGCGACAAGTGTTAAAACATTTTCGTAAACATTTGGGCAAAAAAACATTCGAGCATTGCCGTATCCCGCTTATCGTCACCGGCGCTAACTTGACTACCCGGCAGTGCGTGGTATTTGATTCCGGTTCGGTGTCGGAGGCGGTGCGCGCCTCTATTGCAATTCCCGCAATCATCAAACCGGTGTTTAAGCAAGATGACGTCATTGTAGACGGGGGAATTTTAAATCCGCTTCCGGTTCGCGTATTGCACCAGGCCGGGGCCAACAAAGTCATTGCCGTTAATGTATTTCCATCAGCCAAGGATCTCATGGAAAAACGCCTCATACGTCAAGAGGCCTCTGAAAAGGAGCGCATTGCTTCAAGTGAAAAAGGGTGGCTCTCACAAGGTTGGTGGAGTTTTAGAAAAATGGTAACCCGTATTTTTTTTCCAAATCTTTTTGATATCCTGATGAATACCATCCAAGCCATGGAAGCAGAAATTGCAGAGGGGGAAGGGGCCGCTGCCGACATTCTTTTGCGGCCGGTTCTACCCAATGCCAGTTGGGTGGATTTTTTCAAGCCAGAGCCTTTTATTAAACGCGGCGAAGAAGAGGCAATGAAGATGCTTCCAAAAATTAAGGCGCTTGTGTCCCAACAGAATGTTTGACAAATAAGCTGAAAGGTAACTATGCCTGAAAAAGAAATTGCAATTGTCGATGGAGTTCGTACGCCTCAGGGCGCTTACGGCGGCGTGTTTCGTGATTTGTCGGCGCAAAAACTCGGAGAGATTGCCGTTAAAGCGCTTCTTGAGAAAACCCGCTTGGACAAATCTTCTATCGACGAGGTGATTTTTGGCTGTGTTGGCCAATCCAGCGATGCGCCGAATATTGCGCGCGTTATTTCGCTTTTGGCCGGCATATCCAAAACAGTGCCCGGCTACACCGTGGCGAGAAACTGCGCCTCGGGCATCCAGGCAGTAGTCAATGGCTGCCAAAATATTTTATCGGGTGATGCGGACACGCAGATCGTCGGCGGCACAGAATCGATGTCCAGCCAGCCATACCTTAGCCGGGATCTGAGATTCGGAAAAAGACTACGTAATTCGGAGATGGTGGACTCGCTTTGGGAAGGTCTGACCGACCCCATCTGCGGGCAGCTCATGGGCCGAACCGCGGAGAATCTGGCCGAAGAATTTAAAATCACTCGCGCGCAGCAGGACCAATACGCCGTTCTCAGCCATCAACGCGCTTTTCGTGCCACACGTGAAGGAAAACTGAAAGAAGAAATCACGCCTGTCACCGTGACTAAAAAAGCCATGGGCAAGGTGGTGCCTCCAGAAATTATTTTACAGGATGAAGGTCCAAATCCGGCTATCAACGAACAGACGCTGGCGCTTTATCCTCCCATGTTCAAAGAAGCCGGTACCGTGACAGCCGGCAATGCCTGCGGCATTTCCGATGGCGCAGCAGCACTTCTTGTCATGACTCGCAACAAAGCGGATGCGTTGGGCTATAAGCAAGTGTTGGGAACGATCCGTGCTTACGCGTTTGGCGGAGTTGAGCCCGAACGCATGGGGATCGGACCCACCGTGGCTATTCCTCTTGCGCTTAAAAAAGCGGGATTGGCTTTAAAAGACATTCAACTTATCGAACTCAACGAAGCATTTGCAGCCCAAGTGATTGCCTGCGAAAAAGTATTGGGCCTGGATCGGAACATCCTGAATGTGAATGGCGGGGCGATTGCCATCGGGCACCCCGTAGGAACCACCGGCGCAAGGATTGTATTAACGCTTCTTTATGAAATGAAGCGTCGAGGTCTTCGGTACGGCTTGGCATCTCTTTGCGTGGGTGGGGGCCAGGGCGCGGCCGTGGTTTTGGAGAGAAAATAATGTTCATCTACAAAGCGGCCGTAGTCGGCGGCGGCGCCATGGGCGCTGAGATTGCGCAAGTAATCAGTTATTCAGGATTGCCGGTGGTGTTGAAGGAAATCAACGAGGCGTTGGCGCAAAAAGCATTGGCAAACATCCGACACATTTATCAAGCGCGCGTTGATAAAGGAAAAATGTCCGCCTCCGAGATGGAATCGAAAATGGCGCTCGTAAGCATCACTACGAACAATGAGGGTTTGAAGGATGCGGATATTGTGATCGAGGCGATTCCTGAAAAAATGGATTTGAAGAAAAAAATTTTTCAAGAATTGGACACTGTTTTGCCTGCGCAGGCAATTTTGGCCAGTAATACCTCAGCACTGTCAATCAGCGCTTTAGGAGCCTCCACGCGACGGCCCGACAAAGTAATCGGTATCCATTTTTTCTTCCCAGCGCATGTAATGAAATTAATCGAGGTCATTCCTGGACTTGCCACATCGGAAGAAACGATAACGGACGCGATTGCTTTTTGCGAAGGGCTTCGAAAATTGCCCGTGCGCGTCAACGAATGCGCCGGATTTCTAGTCAACCGCCTTCTCATGCCTTATTTGAATGAAGCGGCATTCTGCGCTCAAGAGGGTACACCGTTGCGCGAAATCGATCAGGCGATGGTCGAATTCGGATTCCCCATGGGCCCTTTTATTTTGGTGGACACCATCGGGCTGGATATTTGTCATGATGTGGAGGGAGTTCTTTTGGAAGAATACGGACGACGCATGACGCCTTCAGGGCTTTGGGAGGAAATTTACGCTCTAAAACGTTTTGGCGTAAAAAGCGGCGCCGGTTTTTATGATTACAAAGCTGAGCAAAAAGACTCCAGCGTTGAAGAGGTGTTGAAGAAGCTACGTTCAAAACCATCCTCAAAAAAAGCCCCATTTTCCGCCAACCGTCTGGTTTTAGCCATGATCAACGAAGCGGCCTTATGCCTTCAAGAAAAAGTGTCAAGTTCGGCGGATATCGATGTAGCGGTGCTGGCGGGGATCGGATTTCCGCAAAGCAAAGGCGGCTTGCTTCAATATGCCGATACTCTCGGTATCGACGTCATTTTGAAAGAATTGGATTCGCTTTATCAGTTATATGGGGATCGATTTTTTCCAGCCCCTTTATTAAAACGCATGGCGCATGCAGGATTTTTAGGTAAAAAAACAAAACACGGTTTCATGGAATACGTTTGACAGGAGAAACTCGATGGCCGATTTTCAGTTCTTAAGTATTTCCAATGAAGAGGGCGTGTCTTTTTTGAGCATCAACCGCCCGCCGGTGAATGCGCTCGGCAATCAATTGCTGGATGAAATTGGTCAGGCGATGGATGTCTTGACCTCTGATCCAAAAACAAAGGTGATCGTGTTCGTCAGCGCGATTCCGAATGTTTTCATCGCGGGCGTGGATTTGAAGGAAATGGCTGCTTTGACAACTCCTGAAGATATTTTAAAAGTAGTTCGAAAGGGCCAGGCAGTGTTCAATAAAATTGAAAATTCAGAAAAGCCGGTGATTGCGACTATCCAAGGAGCCTGTGTTGGCGGAGGTCAAGAATTGATTTTGGCTTGCCATATTCGTATCGCGTCCGACCGCACGCGTTTTGCGCAACCAGAGATAACGCTTGGCATTATCCCGGGATTTGGTGGCAGTCAGCGTTTGCCTCGCGTGGTAGGTCCAAGCCGCGCGGCAGAACTTATCTTGACGGGCGATCTGATCACCGGACAAGAGGCCTTTCGCATAGGACTGGTGAACCGTGTTGTGGCAGATGGGGCTCTGATCAAAACCACTCGTGAAATTGCCAAGAAAATCGCGCGACACGGTTTACCATCGATCCGCGCCTGCATGCGCGCGATTACAGGGGGACTCGACAAACCTCTTTCCGAGGGTCTGCGTTTGGAAGAAAATGAATTCAAAACCATTACTGGGACCCAAGACATGCGCGAAGGAATCCGGGCCTTTATGGAAAAGAGGCAGCCAAAGTTTACTGACAGTTAATGCCGCCCACTTTGGAAAAAACTCCGCAGTTTCAAAATATCGGTCAATTTTTCAAGGCGACATCGCTACGATTTCCAGATAAGAAGGCTTTATGGTTTAAAAATGGCGGGTCTTATCAAGCTTTGCCGTGGCGGGATGTTTCCAAAAAGGTCGAGGCGATCGCTTCTTTTTTTTTAAAAAAGGGTCTGGAGCGCGGGGACCGTTTGGCAATTCTCTCCGAAAACCGTCCCGAGTGGGCGTTGGTGGACTTGGCGGCACAAACGATCGGGGTAAGCACAGTTCCGATCTACACCTCCTTGACTTGTGCCGAGATTGAATACCTGCTCAAAGATTCTGGCGCCAAGTTATTGGCTGTTTCTTCCAAAGCTCTTTTTGAAAAAATTATTCCCATCCAAAAATCACTCCCTTCTTTAAAAAATATCCTGGGGTTTGATTCCGTAATCAAGCTTCAACAATCCGATTTCTTGCTTCCCATTGATATTTTTTTCGAAGCGGAGAAAACCCCCACAGATTCGGCGCTGGATAAAATCAGTGGTTGGGTATCATCCGATGATTTGGCCAGCGTGATCTATACGTCTGGAACCACCGGCGTGCCTAAAGGCGTGATGTTGACACACCGTAATTTTATCGAGAATATCTTGGCTTGCAAAGAAACCCTGAAAATGAGCCAAGCGGATGTCCATTTGTCTTTTTTGCCGCTTTGTCATATTTTTGAACGCACCGCCGGCCACTATTTAATGATTTATCTCGGGGCTTCGATTGCGTATGCCGAAAACATGGACATGGTGCCCAAAAATATTTTAGAAATCAAGCCAACTTTTTTACTCGGAGTGCCACGTTTTTTTGAAAAAATTCAAGCACGGGTCAATGAGGCCGTGAAAAAAAGCGGCCCGCTCAAACAGGGGTTATTTTTATGGGCTAAGGAATTAAGACGTAAAAAAAGATGCGGAGAAAAAATCCCCTGGCACGACTGTTTTTTATCTTTTTTAGCCCAGGGGTTGGTTTACCGGAAATTCAATCACGGTCTTGGTGGGCGGCTTCGTTTTTGTGTCTCGGGCGGAGCGCCGCTGGCCAAGGAGATCGCAGAATTTTTTTATGATTTGGGAGTGATGATTTACGAAGGTTATGGCCTTACCGAAACCTCACCGGTGATCAGTGTCAACCGCCAGGAACGAGTGCGTTTTGGTTCTGTGGGCATTCCTCTGGAGGGGATACAGGTCAAAATCACTCAAGACGGTGAAATTGCCACCAAAAGCGCTTGTGTCATGAAGGGGTATTTTCAAAAGCCTTCTGAAACCGCGGAAGTCTTGAAGGACGGCTGGTTTTATACTGGAGATCTCGGAAAGCTGGATTCCGACGGCTTTCTCTTTATTACTGGACGCAAAAAAGAGTTAATCGTGACTTCGGGCGGCAAGAAGGTTTCACCAAGGCCCATTGAGGAGCTTTTGGAAAAAGATCCGACGATTTTACGTTGCGTTCTTTTTGGCGAGGCAAAAAAATTCATTACGGCATTGATCGTGCCAAACCGCCAAGCGCTGCTAGAATATGCGCAGGAAAATAAAATTTCGTACGACAACTATGAAACTCTTTTGAAAGATAAAAAAATTTATGATTTTCTGGACCAAAAAATACAGCAGTTTACCCAAGACCTTGCCTCTTATGAAAAAATAAAATACTTTGCCCTGCTTAGTCACGACTTCAGCCAAACCTCCGGCGAGCTTACGCCTACGCTAAAAGTAAAAAGAGACGTGGTGCTACAACAGCATAAGGACGAGCTGCTTGCATTTTATGCCCAATAGTAAGGGCCTTTTTTCAGAATGCT
The DNA here is from genome assembly GCA_964628355.1 of uncultured Planctomycetia bacterium. Taxonomy (GTDB): domain Bacteria; phylum Omnitrophota; class Gorgyraeia; order 2-02-FULL-51-18; family 2-02-FULL-51-18; genus CAZVNB01. The sequence goes on from CAZVNB010000008.1 coordinate 10,099, forward strand.
GGTCGGAGCATCGTTTTGTTTCATTCGATGAAACGGTGATTTATTACCGATGTTTTTTAACTCCGCAGACCTCGCGGGGCGTTATTGTTATATTGCACGGGATGGGCGAGCATGGAGGTCGTTACCAGGCTTTGGCAGAACATCTTGGCTCTTTGGGATTTGATCTGTACGTTCCTGATTTACGAGGCTTCGGCCAAAGCGGTGGAAAAAGAGGCTGTATTGACCAATTCGAAGATTACTTTCGTGATTTGGATGTTGTGGCGCGGTTGGCAAAACAGCGTGTGCCCCGGATGCCTTTATTTATTTTGGGGCATAGTTTTGGCGGATTGATTGCCGCTTCTTGGGTAGCTTTTAATCCGGATATCGATGCTCGTGGGCTTATTCTAACTTCGCCCAATTTTGGCATAGCTATCCACGTGCCTGTGTGGCGCCACTGGCTTGCTGTGGTGGGATCCTGCCTAACACCGGATTTTACGCAAGACAATCGCGTGGATTCAAATTTTTTGACGCACGATCCCACCATTTATAACCAATACAAAATGGACCGCTTTATCCATCATCGAATCAGCGCGCGACTGTACAGAGAGTTAATTCGACAGCTAGCTCGAAAAAATAAAATTGCTTCCAAGCTGAGTCTTCCCGCACTGGTGTTGCAAGCCGGCGACGACCGGGTTGTTTTAAAACAAGCGACACTGTCTTTTTTTGACCAGCTTGCCTCGGAAGATAAAAAGCTCGAGGTTTTCCCCGAACTTTATCACGAAATCTTGAACGAGACAAACCGAAATGACATTTTTGAAAAAATCAGTTCCTGGGTCATTCAACGTCTGTAAACTATCAATTTTAAGTAAATTTAATTAAATTTTATTAATTTTACACGGCCTTCCCGTTCGTAGTCTATACTTGCAGTATAAGGGAAGGGGGGAGGCTTATCGCCAAAAGGATGTGAATGTACTCCTTGACGGGGGTGATAAACATGATAAAACACGATCTATTAAGCGGTCTTTTGTATGGGGTGGTGCTGGGCCTATTTTTTTCGCCCCAGCTAGCAGCGCATCTGCCGCTGATCGTCATTCTTGCCATCCTTTTTGGGGCCAGAATGATTAGCCTAAAATAGAAATAGCCATAAAAAACGCCATCCTGGGTTCTCCCAGGGTGGCGTTTTCTTATTGAAGTATTTATTTTTTTATCATAGAATCAACCCATGTTTCCTTGGCTCAATATTCAGTTTTCGCGCTATACGTTTGTTGGAGTGGTGTTGGGCATCTTAATCGTTGCCTTGTTCCGCGTCACCCTTCACATTTAGATCTCCTGCCCTTCTGGCATTGCGTTATTTAAATGGGCATAACCCTTGAAATAGGTATTTTTTTTGTGTAGACTTCTTATATAGGTTTAAAAAGTTGTTAAGTGTCTACTATTAAGTTGGTTACGTACTAGTTATAAAAGGCAAACTATCGGAAACGGTAGGACGCAAAGCCATCGGGCCTAAGGGTTCTTAAAAACGAATCCATGGCGGCTGGGTTGCTGACAGTCTAGCATGCGCGTTCGTTCCGTCCGTGATCAGTCCCTTCTTAAGGAACGAACGATGAATAGACAAAAAAGCGCCAAATTCATTCTTGCAGCCATTGGGATTGCCGCTTTCCTTTTTATTTCGGAAACATCAAAAGCGTCCGTTGCCGGTGAAAATGCCACTCTCCCACAGTATTCGAATGGCACGTTCAACTTAAGTTTTCCCGAAGAAAGTCAGGACCTAAAAATCATCATTACTTCTCTGCGAAGTAAGTCTTATGGTTGGGCACCTGGACAAAAAGTGCGCTTATCCGCATTCGTAGAGCATGCCAATGGACAAAAACAGTTTTTAAGGGATCGTCAGGGGAAGGCGCTATGGGAACTGCTTTTAGATTCACGAGGACAGGGACTGATGCGCGTGTCTGTTGACGAGAAATCGTTTACGGGAAAACTCGTGATTCTTGCCAACGGCAAGGAACTTTACGAGCCGGTTACAGATTCAAGTCAACCAGCTGGTCGGTGGACGGAAAAAATTTATGAATACCGTTTTAATGACGGGGCGCGCCTCAAGGTTCATTACACGGACCAGGGGCTAGAAACTTTTGATGCGGCGCCAGACTTGGCTTCCCAGGTGCTCGATGCGGCCGTCATGGCCTACCAAACAATCACGGAATTCGAAGGCTTTAATACGCTGGGCTACTCGTTTGCCTCACCGAATAAAAAATACGCCTATGATCCTGACAAAACCATCGATATTTATCTTGGGCAGCCCACAGGTGAAAATGGTTATGAGGGGTTGGGGGCGCGGAATCGCATGTTTCGTGATGCGCCTTGTTTTGATACGATCCAACTATCCGACACGCAGTATCAGGCGGTGATATTGCTTCCGGCCAACTACCGCGAGTTTATTAAAAACTGGGAAAAAATAAATCCTTCTTCGCTTGGCAAAAGAAACATTCACGTGGATTTAAGGGGTACGCTGATTCATGAGATGCTGCATGTAGTGTTGTTTTACTATAATAAAAATCTGAACAAATCATCGCATGAGCATGCCCCCGGACTGTCCGAAGCAAACACATTCGAAAATACGGCAAGAGATCTGGACTGGTACGTTGAGGGATTGGCTCGATATTTTGAAACTTTTGCCGGCGCCCGCCATGACTTCTATTCACAGGGTTTCAAACAAACGTTTGCCGATAAAATACGATTTTCGCGCGGCGGATCTAATTATTTTATGCGCTATCCGGATCAAACATTTGTCGGTCTGCGGTACGAAAACGCGATTTTCTGGCGTTTCATGGATTATCGATACGGAATGGGCGCCATTGAAATGCTGAGCCGTAATTTTCGCAAGGAAGGTGCCAATTTTAAAGAAGCCTTGGAGCAGGTGACAGGGCAACCCTTCAATGAGCTTTTGCAAAAATTTTCGTTGGCAGTTCTGCTAAAAGATTTTGGGCTGAAGGAAGATGAGATGTATTTAAATGAGATTGCCAAAACACAGCTTAGGTACCGACAAGGCGCGTTTTATTTGCTCGATGGAAGGGGTCATGAAAAATTTTTGGGAAAACGATGCGCTACCGATTGGATCGGTGCCTGGGAAGGAATGAGCGCGGTTTTCGGGAATCCTTCCGTGGCGGGGGATAACACCGAAGAATCCGATGTTTCAAGCTGGGCCACGGATTTCTATGAAATTAAACTGGATGTGGCTGTCCCCGAGCTCCCGCAACTAAAGCTCTCTCACCATGGCATGGGATCCCCGCTTTATCTTCAAGTGGCCTGCTTTTCCAAGGGCGGATCCATGATTCACGCCGCTGTGCCCGGTGTTGCATCCCAGCATTCGTACGTGCTGGACTTAAAAGCCTTGATATCCCAAAACGCGCTTGAGGCCAGGGATATCGATAAAATTTATCTTTTGGTGACTAATTCAGATGCCAGGCGGACCGCGCCCTACGACCTGGAGATCCAAGACCTGTCTTGAGGCCTTGATTTTGCTTGACTTTCAAATCACGCCATTCCTATAATACCCCCTCAACTAACAGGAGGTTTTTTAATGTTAAATTTTTCCAAGAAGTTTTTAGCAGTTGCTCTTTTGGGTTTTATCACGCTCTCTATCTGCGGCGTTTCTTACGCTAGCGACAGCGAAAACAGTTTGACTGGTTTTTTTCGCAGGCTTTTCCACTATCCGGTCAAGGCGACCCAGGAAACGGCTAGCATGACCGCGAATGCGCTTCAAAATACCGGTGAAAAAGTTGTTGCCAAGGCTGGCGAGAATACTGCGGGTGTGTTGCAAGGTGATCTAGCAAAAACCGGTAATTTGGCATCAGATGTCGTGACTGGCACCGCGGAGACGACTGGCCAGACGGTTTCGGAGACTGTGCAAATTCCAGCGAAAGCTGCGGAAGAGCAAAAGTAGTAGCGCGCGTTTACCTGTTTTCCGACATGGAGTTTGTGGTCAGCCACTGATCACAAACTCCATTTTTTTTAACCCTAGGAGTCCACTCGATGGCGCTTGCAGAGAAACTGGATCAGGACATGAAGCAAGCCATGCTCGATAGGAACGCAGAGAGGCTTTCCACGCTACGACTGCTGAAGTCCGCGATTAAATACGAGGCAATTAAAAAAACATCTTCTCTTACTGATGCCGAGGTTACCGGGCTGATCCAAAAACAAATTAAACAACACCGCGAGTCCATTCAGCAGTTTACCGATGGGGGGCGCAAGGATTTGGTTGCTAAAGAAGAAAAAGAGGCGGCTATTCTGGAAAGTTATTTGCCCAAACAACTAGCGGATGAGGAGTTGAAAAAAATCGTCGAAAAAGAAGCGCAGGCTTTAGGCGCTTCGACAAAAAAAGATTTTGGAAGACTGATGAAGCATTTAAGCGACCAATTGGCGGGCAGCGTCGACAACCGACGCCTCAGCGCCGAGCTGGGAAAAATTTTAAAATAGACAAAGAAGTCCCATGCAAATTCGTCAACCGTTCGTGGCAATTATCGGCGCCGGACAAGTCGGCGCAACCTCGGCGCAGCGCATTTTAGAAAAAGGCATTTCGGACGTGGTGTTGTTTGACGTGGTGTCCGGCATGCCGCAAGGCAAGGCTCTGGATCTAATGCAAGCGGCTTCGATCGAAGGGCATGACCGCAGAATCATTGGCACGAATGATTACCGGGATATTTGCGGTGCCGAAATTGTCGTCGTGACAGCAGGCCTTCCGCGAAAACCGGGCATGAGCCGCGAAGATCTTTTGGGATTGAATGCCAAAATCATCCGTGATGTTTGCGTTCATATTAAAACACAGGCTCCCGATGCTAAAATAATTGTTGTAACAAATCCTTTGGACGTCATGACTTACCTTGCGCAAAAAATTACCGGTTTTCCAGCCAATCGAGTGATCGGTATGGCCGGAGTGTTGGATACGGCGCGCATGCGTTTTTTTATTGCTGAAAGATTGGATTTGGCGCCCAACACGGTGGAGGCAATCGTGTTAGGGGGTCACGGGGATCTGATGGTGCCCGTTTCCAGTCACTCGCGGATTGGCACAAAACCAGCCAAAGACCAAATTCCGGCCCTCGAGCTTTCCAGGATCGAACAAAGAACCCGAGACGGTGGCGCCGAGATCGTTTCTCTATTGAAAACAGGCAGCGCCTTTTATGCGCCGGCCAGTTCCGTGTGCGAAATGGTCGCGGCCATTTTGAAGGACCAGAAAAAAGTGTTGCCGGTTTGCGCTTATTTAACCGGTGCTTATGGGCTTCATGGCATTTATTTCGGCGTGCCGGCTGAGCTAGGTAAAAATGGGGTTGAGAAAATAATGGAAATTTTACTCACCGATGAAGAAAAGAAATTGTTGGTTTTGTCCGCACAAAAAGTCAAGCAGGGCATTGAGGAAGTCGAGCACCTTGAGTCTCAAAAATCATCCGGAGGCCTCGGATGAAAATTCATGAATTCCAAGCTCGGCAACTGCTAGAGCAATACGGAATTCCTGGCGCTGCCGGGAGGGTCGTTTTTGATCCGTCGCAGACCCGGGTGGCATTTTCATCGTTGGCTGGACCTACCTGTATTGCCAAGGTGCAGGTGCTGATGGGCGGTCGTGGAAAAGCCGGCGGCGTTCAACGCATTCAAACCGTTTCAGAGGCCGAAGCGTTCGTAGAGAAATTTCTCGGCAAGCCTTTTTCAACCGCCCAGTCCGCTGGCGAATCTAAAACAGTGCGGTCAATTTTGTTCACAGAAGATAAGGCTATCCACGAAGAATATTATTTGGGTATCACGATAGACCGCTGGCTTCGCGCCCCCGTGATCTTATTTTCAAAACAAGGGGGGATGGAAATTGAAGAGGTGGCGGCGCGTAATCCGGAGGCGATTCTCAAAAAAAACTTCACGCCAGATCGATTGCCGGACCCCTCCGATCTGGTCAATCAATTCAAGTGCCAAATTCCTGATGAAAAAATCAGCCGACAAATTGCGGATATTGCAGTCAAACTGGCAAAGCTTTTTATCGAAAAAGATTTATCCCTATGTGAAATCAATCCGTTGGCGCGAATCCAATCGGATCGTGTGCTGGCATTGGATGCTAAAATGGTTTTCGATGACAACGCGCTTTTTCGCCATCAGGATATTGCCGAGCTCAAAGATCCTGAAGAAGACGACGAGCGTGAAAAAAGAGCCAAGCAGTTTGGGCTGAGCTATGTATCCATGAGCGGCAACATTGGATGTCTGGTGAATGGCGCTGGACTTGCCATGGCGACAATGGACATGATCAAGCTGGCGGGAGGAGAACCCGCAAATTTTTTGGATGTGGGCGGAAGCGCTACGACTGACACGGTGCGCGAAGGTTTTAAAATTATTTTACAAGATAGCCGCGTGGAGGCCATTTTGGTCAATATCTTTGGCGGGATCATGAAATGCGACGTCGTTGCAGAGGGTGTGATCCAGGCCTCGCGTGAAGCGCAACTTCAGGTGCCCCTGGTTGTCCGTCTGGAAGGAACCCATGTCGAAGAAGGTCGGGCGCTTCTAAAAAACTCCGGCCTTAAAATTATTTCTTGCGCCACGATTCAAGAAGGCGCGCAAACAGCTCTTCGCGAGGCTGAAAGAAATCGGAAAGCGCATGCCCATTCTCATTGATCGCAACACAAAAGTTCTCTGTCAAGGGATCACGGGAAAAGCCGGCAGTTTTCATGCTCAGCAATGCCTGGAATATGGCACGAAAGTGGTCGGTGGCGTAACGCCAGGCAAAGGGGGTAGCTGTGTCGGCACAATTCCCGTCTTCAACACCGTCAAAGAGGCTGTTTCTAAAACAGGGGCTAATGCCTCCATGATTTATGTGCCGGCTCCTCATGGCTTATCGGCCATCCGCGAGGCCGTAGATGCGGGAATTGGGCTGATTATCTGTATTACCGAGGGCATTCCGACGCTGGACATGATTGCAGCTGTGGCGTATGCCCAATTGCGTGGCGCTAGAATCATCGGACCCAACTGCCCTGGAATTATTACAGCCGGAGAATGTAAAATCGGGATCATGCCAGGCTACATCCATAAAAAGGGCAAGGTCGGCGTTATTTCCAGAAGCGGCACGCTGACCTATGAGGCGGTTTGGCAGTTGACGCAGGCAGGTTTCGGACAAACAACCTGCATCGGGATAGGGGGTGACCCCGTCATCGGCAGCAGCTTCATCGATATGCTGGGGTTGTTTGAAAAAGATCCTCAAACTCGAGCCGTCATGATGATCGGTGAAATTGGCGGAAGCCAGGAAGAAGAGGCCGCCGAATTTATCCACAAAAATATGAAGAAAAAAGTGGCCGCGTTTATCGCGGGGGTTACGGCGCCCAAAGGAAAACGCATGGGACATGCCGGCGCGATCATCGCCGGCTCCAAAGGCACGGCCCAAGAAAAAATAGAAACGCTAAAAAAAAATAATGTCCTCGTTGTTAAAAATTTGAGTGAAATCGGGCAAGCCTTCCATCAACTCCTTTAATTGTTGAACCTCGCCTAAATAATGCAGATGACGTCTTTCCACTCCTGCCATCGTGAAAAATGCGACCAGTCGGCGATTAGTTTTTCAAAATATTGCTGGGAACATACCGAGCAGGGGGTGTATGTCAAAAATCTATACCAGCACCTGAAGGCTTTATCGCCCGGCTCGCCAGTCGTTATGAACCTAAAAAAAGTCAGCGCCGATGATCTTGACTTTTCAAGAATGGATATTTCTGGGTCCAACTTGGATCAAGTGCACTTCACACACAGTACTTTTGTAGGTGCTGAACTTAAAGGCGCCAATTTTATTGGGGCCCGGTTTAGTTTTTGTGACTTTGTGGGCGCTGATCTTTGCCATGCCAATTTGACGCGCGCCGTGCTGTCAGGCTGTTCTTTTTCGTACGCAGATTTACGAGCGACTTATCTTATCGAGGCTCGTTTCAAAGAGACGGACTTCATGGGGGCGGCGCTGTTTGACGCGTTCATTTGGAACACCGATTTTTCGGGAGCTAAACACCTTAAAAAATCAAACTTTCAAAATTCGTTTCGCACCACCCGAGAGACACAAACACATATTTCGGAGGAAAACCCGACGGTTTCATACGAAAGTTATCGCGCGCTCAAGAACTATTTTTATCACAATGGATTAAGCGAGGATGCTAGTTGGGCCGCCTATCGGGAACGGCTTATGGAACGCCGGCATTTTTTTAAGACACGCAATCCTCGCTATTTTCTTTCCCTTTTGATGGATCTTTTGTCCGGTTATACGGAGAAACCCAACCGCGTGATTTTATCCTCGTTCATCATTATTTTTATCTTTGCCGTGCTTTATTATTTTATGAACGCCACAACCTCCATGGTTGTTGACGATCCCGGCAGAACCAATTTCTGGAATTGCCTCTATTTCAGTTTTATTACCTTTACTACGGTGGGTTACGGAGATTTTGTGCCTCGACCCGAAATTTGGTATAAGATGCTTACTTGCGCGGAGGCCTTCTCGGGGCCGTTTATGTCCGGACTTTATATTTTCACGCTAACTCGACGTTACGCCGCTGGATAAAGGGGGGAGCATGGGCTCTAAAGATCATTCCTTTGATGTGGTTTCGGAAGTGAATTTACAGGAAGTGGACAATGCCGTTTCTCAGGCCTGCAAAGAAATCGCTCAACGTTTTGATTTCAAAGGTTCCATGAGTTCAATTGAACTCGACAAAACAAATAAGACTATCACGCTTAAGGCCGAAAACGATTACCGGCTAAAAACACTGACGGATATTTTGCAGATGAAATGCGCCAAGCGTTCGGTATCCTTAAAGGCGCTGCAATTTGGTAAGGTGGAAAGCGGGCTTGTCGGAGGCTCTTTGAAGCAGTTAATCACTTTACAAAACGGAATTCCCAGCGACAAGGCCAAAGAAATTAATAAAAGCATTAAAGATTTCAAGCTTAAAGTGCAGGCATCGACACAAGGCGAGCAGGTGAGGGTGCAAGCGCCTAAAATCGATGATTTACAAACAGTGATGGCGGCGCTCAAGCAAATGGATTTTGGCATCGATTTGCAGTTCGTGAATTTCCGTTAGACCAATATAAATCTATATTTTTGTAAGCATTAACTCCCTATATTAACCGTCATTATTTTTTGTTATCTTTGAATAGATTTAGCTTGCATTGATAATTAGTTTATGATACTGTACGTGTGTAGTTGTTCTAATTTAAAACAGGAGGATATTAAAAAGGTGAAGAAATTAATTACGTTGTCATTGATGATAATTCTTGCAGGGTCGACGATGCCCGTTTTTGCGGATGGTCAAGCTGCTTCCAGTGGAAATACCGGCGAAGAACAAGTCCGTAACCTCAAGTCCGGAAGCCGTAACGTGTCTACGGGTTGGGTAGAAGTTATGGATCGTACCCATGAAGAAGCGGCCAAAGGCAAGAACACCGGTGAGAACTTGACCGGCGTGGTTGCCGGTAGCGCCGTTGGCGTTCGTAAGGCTATCCATCGTGTTGGCGCGGGTGCTATCGACCTGCTGACGTTTTGGATCCCAAAGAAACAGCCGCTCATCAGCCCCGAAGAAGCACGTTTGAAATAAAAGAAGTCGAATTTCCAAACCCGCTCTTTTGATAGAAGCTAAAAGAGCGGGTTTTTTGTTGCCGTGACTCGCCTTGCGAACTATAATCAGCCTATGAAGAAAAGAAATATCGAAGAGTTGACCCGAGAGCTTTTGCTTCGAATTGGCGAAAGCCCCGATCGCCAGGGCCTCAAAAAAACTCCCAAGCGCGTGCAAGCTGCTTACTCATACCTCACCAGCGGCTACCAGCAAAATGCGAAACAAGTTATTAACGCCGCTGTTTTTGACGAAGAATACGACGAGATGGTCGTGATGAAAGATCTTGATCTTTACAGCCTGTGCGAGCATCATCTTTTGCCTTTTTTCGGAAAGTGCCATGTGGCGTACATTCCCAAGGGAAAAATAATAGGGCTTAGTAAAATTCCAAGGATTGTGAACGTTTTTGCCCGTCGCTTGCAAGTGCAAGAGCGCCTCACGCATCAAATCGCCGGATGCCTCAAAGAAGCGCTCAATCCATTGGGGGTAGCTGTGATTATCGAGGCTTTTCATCTCTGCATGGCCATGCGCGGGGTTGAAAAGCAGAATGCTACATGCGTGACCAGCGCCATGTTGGGCGTGTTTCGTTCCGACCGTGGCACTCGCTCGGAGTTCATGAATCTAATTAACCGAAAGTGATCGCTCGCCCTGAAAAACAAACGAATTTGTCGCTGACCAAATCTTTTGAGTTCAGCGCAAGTTATTGCTTGGGAAACCGGGTCGTTGCGCATAATTATCGTCTGGAAGCCACCTTTCAAAATTTGTTAGAACCCTCAGCAGCGGAGTTGGAGCTAAAAATTCAGAACACATTGATTCAAAAAATACATTCACGCGACCTCGGACAGGATGTGGATTTTTTACGTGGCGTTTCTCTTTCAGAGATCTCACTGCTTAAAGCTTTTTGGCCGTTGATCGCCAAAACCGTAAAACCAGCCGTGTTGACAGCCTTATCGCTAGAATCGGACTCTCATACTCGATGGACGCTGACAGATTCCCGTTGAAAAGCCTGCGCGTGGCGCTTGCACAGATCAATACGACCGTGGGTGATTTTTCCGGAAATCAAAAAAAAATCATTCAAGCGTTTGCCCAAGCTGAAAAAGCCCACGCGCAGCTGCTTGTGTTTCCTGAGCTTGCGCTAACGGGTTACCCGCCCGAGGACCTGCTTTTCAAAAAATCTTTTGTGGATCAAAACCTGCGTTTACTAAACTTTCTTAAATCTTTATCAAAAAAAATGTTGGTGATCGTCGGTTTCGTCGACCGTGACAAAAAGGGGAATATTTACAATGCCGCTGCGGCCCTGTTTGGGGGCCTCTTACAGGGCAGTTACAGAAAAATCGAGCTGCCCAACTATGGAGTTTTTGATGAAAAAAGGTATTTTCGGCCAGGTCACCAGGGGTTTATCCTTCATTTTGACGGGGTTGCGATCGGCTTGTCCATCTGTGAAGACATTTGGCAGAAGTCCAGTTTTGTTTATCAGCCGCCGTATCAAGGCGAGCTTTCGCTTCTAATCAACCTCTCGGCCTCGCCATTTCATGCGAATAAACAGCGTGAGCGCCTGACTCTTTTGAACCGCTTAGCCAAAAAAATTGACGCAGCGGTTGTTTACAATAACCTAGTGGGCGGCCAAGATGAATTGGTGTTTGACGGAGGCAGCGCCATCGTTTCTTCCGGTGGTAAGTTGCTGGCAGCGGCACCTTTATTTGAAGAGAAGTTGCTGTTGCAAGATGTTCCTGTTGTCCCTCGGCAGTGGAGAAAGGGGCATGCGTCGCAGACAAAATATGTGCAGATCCCCCTTTCAATGACCTCGATTTTTAAAAAACCTCTCAAACGGCTGCCCGCCGTCAAGTGGGAAAACGCCGACGCCCAAGTCTATCACGCTTTAGTTATGGGAACGCGCGATTACATTCAAAAAAATGGTTTCAAGAAAGCGCTGATAGGATTGAGCGGTGGCATCGATTCCGCGCTGGTGGCAAGAATCGCGGTGGATGCGCTGGGGGCCAAAAATGTGTTGGGACTGACTATGCCATCCCGCTACACTTCGGCAGGCACCTATCAGGATGCCAAGCGCTTGGCTTTAAGACTTGGAATTGTTTGCCACGAAATCAACATCGAAAAAATTTTTACCTCTTACCTTGAGCTTCTTCACCCTCTTTTTTTACGCCACCCGGAGGATAAGACGGAAGAAAATTTACAAGCGCGTATTCGCGGCAATCTTCTAATGGCGCTGGCGAATAAATTTGGTTATTTGGTGTTGACTACCGGTAATAAAAGCGAGCTTGCCACGGGTTACTGTACTCTGTATGGAGACATGGCCGGCGGTTTTGCTGTGATCAAGGATGTGCCCAAAACACTTGTTTTCCGCTTGGCACGCTATCGCAACCGGTTGACACCCAGGAATTCTATTCCTGGAAGTGTTTTAAAGCGCGCGCCAAGCGCCGAGCTTCGCCATAACCAGAAAGACCAGGATACGCTGCCACCTTATCCGTTGCTAGATCGAGTGCTCAAAGAATACGTGGAAAATGACCTTTCATCCAAAACCATCACGGCACGCGGACGACCTGGACCGGCAGTACGAAAAGTGCTGCGGATGGTCGATGGAAATGAATACAAAAGAAGGCAGTCTCCGATTGGCATCAAGATCACCCCCAAGGCCTTTGGCCGGGATCGCCGGATGCCCATTACAAATAAATTTTCGTTGTGAAGAAGAAAAATCGAAGAATTTGGACGCTTGTTGGCGCCGCACTGCTTTTGTTTACATTCGTTGTTTTACTTCAATCCGGTGATATTCCGTCTGGTTTTAAAACAATCCTCAAGCCGCTTCAGGTTATGTTGCCCTATAGGGCAGCGCAGACGCTACGCGAAGGGGCTTTGCAGTTTCCTGAAAACGAAAAAGTCATGACGTTGCAACGCTTTTCTTTTGAGCGGGGCCAAGAATCATTGAAAAACTGGGAGGAAAAGCTTTTTAAAGGCCACACCGTTTTTAAAATTGAGCATGAAAAAAATTTATTTTATCTCCGCTGCCAAAGCCGCGATGCCTGCTCGGGTCTTTACGTCAAAACGGCCTATCCGGCTACGCCCGACATGCACTTGGAATGGAAGTGGCGCGTAAATGAATTTCCTCAAAAAAAGCACCCTGAGATTCTTGCTAGCCGTGCAGAGGATGATTTTGCGGCAAGGGTGTATGTTATCTTTCTAGGATCAAATTTTTTTAAATCAAACGCGATTGAATACATTTGGGACGAACAGATCCCGGTTGGAACGTTGTCTGACAGCGCCTATTCCGAACGGATCAAGTTACTGGTGATTCGAAGCGGGCCGGTTGCGCCTGTGATAGGGGAGAGCGGCGGATGGGTGAGCGAGGATAGAAATATTTATGAGGATTATCTTAAACTTTTTGGAAAATCACCACGTAATCCGGTTGGATTGGTAGCTTTGATGAGTGATTCCGACAATACAGAAACCAAGGCTTCGGCGGATTTTGCCGAGATCGTTCTGAAACGCAAACAAACCCCAACAGCTGTTTAAAAAAGGAGATTATAATGACTTGGAGAATCAAATGGTTTATGAGGCATCCCATACAGGCAAAGTATCTTCTTTTGGTGCTAGTATCTATGTTGGCGCCGATTCTTCTGATCGGGTTTTGTTTTTATGCCCTCGTATTTGATTTGCTGGCCAAACAGCTGGTATTCCCCGAGGCAATCTTTTCAAATCTGGTTCCTGTCTTGGAACGGGTAAACAACCTGCTGATTCTTACGCTGCCAGCTCTGGTGCTTGTGATTTTGTGGTGCGCGCTTATTATTTCCCATCGCTTCGCCGGTCCGATCGAACGCTTGGAAAATGACCTGGATCAAATTTTGTCCGGAGACACTCACCACAAAGTCCGTCTTAGAAAAAACGATGACCTAAAGGGTGTGGCCACGCGAGTCAATGCGTTGACCCGGCTGATCCATGTTTCTGAAAAAAATAAACCTTTACAAAATTAACGCGGCTGTTACATGCTATTAACATTGAATTTGTACACTTGAGCTTCATGGAAAATTTATCAAACAAAAAAGCAAGGAAAGGGGACACTACATGAAAAAATGGTACCGGGTATTTTTGTGGGTGCCGCTTTTGATTTTGGGAATAAGCGTAAATGAGCTTCGCGCTGAAACCCAAAATGTCAAAGTCAGCGGCTCCATTGATGCTTATTCGTTTTATCGCAGCAATTTTGATTTGCTGGACAACAACGACGCCAGCTGGGTGCCGGTGGGGGGTACAGTCCCATCTCAAAGTCACGGCAATACGGGAAATACTATTCCTACCGGATCGAACATTTCCAGGTCCGACGCGGATAGTTTTTTCATGACAATCACGCAGGTTGAAGTGAGCGCCGATTTGACGGACAAAGTTTCTACGGTGATCAACTTGATCAACCAGCGCGATTGGAACGCGGAGGCATTGGCAACGACGGATACCACAGTCGCCACAGGCCCGGCCGCCACCAACGAGTTTGATGTGCTTCTAGATCTTGCGTACGTGCAGATGAAGGAGATCTTTTATTCTCCTTTGACGCTGACAATCGGGCGCCAAGACTTGTTATTCGGCCGCGGATTCATCATTGGCTGGAACCCTCAGGAGCATCAGGCCTTTTATCAATCCGAAGAGTTTACGCAAATTCAGTCTTTTGATGCTATTCGCGCCACGCTGGATTTTAGCCCTTGGACTTTGGATTTCGTTTATTCCAAGATCCGTGAA
>CAZVNB010000009.1:0-45368 GCA_964628355.1 uncultured Planctomycetia bacterium
CTGATCCCACGCCGCAATCTCTTGATCGCGGCACGTCGGTCGGGGCTACGGATAGCCCCGTCATCTCCAGGGAAGTTTTTGAAAGCAACGTCAAAATTTTAAAAATTGTTTTGGATCATTTGAAGAACCAGCCGCGTTACGGGAAAGTGCAATTTTATTTCTATGGAAAAGAAAAACTTTTACAAAAAGCGCTTAAAATTGGACTGTCCGATTTTCAGGCGTCGGAACAGGCGCGTTTGGCGGCCAAGCGCCGGGTTCGGATCACGGACATTTCTGACCTTGAAAAAAATGTGGGGTACATTACGATTGCGGATGCCGAATCCGAGCTTGTTTATCCGACGCAGCCTTTGCTTCATTATGCGTTGTATCTTTTGGGAGTAAAAAATGTGGGTGGAAATAGAATGAATGCCGGGGATATCAGCGAGCGGGTGCTACAGGAAGTCACGCGGTTAGCCGGCAATCCCGTGGGCGTGGATAGACTTGAAAAAACTCATATTTTTGCGTTTGCTCAAGGGGATATCCGCCAAGATTTTTTGAACATTGCCCTGCAGTACAAAATCCGGCCGCTTGTCAAACTGGTCAATCAGGCTTTTGCCCGATACGTCGAGATGCTACGAGCGGTGGGTCAGGCCGCGTAATTGACAGACTTTATCCACTACCCTATAATGCCCTCAGCAGTTTATTTCCCTTAAGTTGTAATCGATTGTTTTAAGAGGACTTATGGAACGTTCCAGCGAATATATCGGGCTGTTGATCACCTTTTTAATTGCCGGTGGTTTGGCATTAACCATTATTTTTCTCAACTCTATTCTCGGCCCTAAAAATAAAATGACCCCCGCCAAAGGCGAGCCCTTTGAATGCGGCAAAGACCCCATCGCGATTTCTACCGGACATTTTTCCATGAAGTTTTATTTGATTGCGATGTTTTTTATTTTATTCGACGTTGAAATCGTGTGGCTTTTCCCTTGGGCGGTGATTTTAAGAAGCCTAGGTTGGCCGGGCATTTTTGAAATGTTTACGTTTATTTTTGTGCTGGCGCTGGGTTTTGCGTACGCGTGGAAAAAAGGAGCCTTGGAATGGGAGAAGTAGCGTTGGAAAAATTTAGCCTCATGACCACCAAACTCGGTGATGCGATCGGCTGGGCGCGCAAATACTCGATTTTTCAGTACCCGTTCGTCACGGCCTGCTGCGGCATGGAGTACATGTCCACGGCTTGTTCGCATTATGACGTGGACCGTTTTGGCGCGGGTTTTCCACGGTTTTCGCCTCGACAGTCCGACGTTCTTTTTGTTGTCGGCACGATCAGCCACAAAATGGCGCCGGTGCTGCAGCGTGTTTACGAACAAATGTGCGAGCCCAAATGGACGGTGGCCTTTGGGGTGTGCACTTGCACGGGCGGGTTTTATGATAACTACGCAACGGTTATGGGCATCGACACCATCATTCCGGTGGATGTTTATATTCCGGGATGTCCGCCGCGTCCCGAGAACGTGCTGGATGGACTCATGAAATTACAGGAAAAGATTCAGAAACAAAAACAAGAAGTTTGATGCCATTTAAGGAGAAGTTGGGATAGGCCATGAATATTGCCGAACGGGTTGAGCAGCGTTTTCCAAATTTTGTGGCTGAAATCTCAGATTTGAGGGGTCAAGCGCTGCTACTTGCCAAGCGTGAAACTATCCGCGGTTTCTGCGACAGGCTCAAGAAAGACAGCGACTTTCAATTAGACATGCTCATGGATCTTTTTTGCATTGATTTTTTGCATTGGGAAGAAAAAGCGCTGAGGTTCGAGGTGGTGTACCAGCTTTATTCGTCCACGAAGCACCATCGGCTTTTTATAAAAGTCGCCGTTCCTGAAAAGGACGCGGTGGTGGATTCGGTGGTTTCGGTTTGGCCGGCGGCCAATTGGTATGAACGCGAAGTGTGGGACATGTTCGGCATCGTGTTTACGGGGCATCCTAACCTGAAACGCATTTTGATGTACGAGGAATTTAGCGGCCATCCGCTTCGCAAAGATTACGCGTACAATCGTCGCCAGCCGCTGATCGGCCCTCTGAATTGAGAAAACAGATACGTCTGTTTTCTCTACTTTGTATTCTATCTTTTGTCTTGTGTGCCGTGAATTCCGCCGCCGCCGAAAAGGGGAAAGCGATCGATCCCTCGGGGGATTGGCTGTCTTTTTTCAATCTTTCTTTAGCTTATACCGAGAAAAAAGATTTTGACAGAGCCATTGACAATGCGCGGAAGGCCATCGAGGCCGACCCCAAAAGATCCGCTTCGTATCTTGCGCTCGGATTGGCACAGGAAGGAAAGGGAGATGCCAAGGAAGCGATCAAAGCCTACCGACAGGGCGCCGAGAAGGACACAAAAAATGCGGACATTTATTTGACGCTTGGAAATCTTTATGGTAGACAAGGAGACTTTGATGCGGCGATCCAGGCCTACGAACGTGTCATTGAAATGGATGCCGGCAATCTTTTCGCGCATTCCAATATTGCCTATGTGTATGAAGAAAAAGGCGATAGAGCCAAGGCCATGGATTATTTGATGAAAGCCACAAAAATAGCGCCCGACGATGCGGTGGCTTGGTATGACCTGGGGGATGCTTACAATAAACAGGGCGACAAAACGAAGTCGCTGGAGTGTTTTGAGCGAAGTTATGAACTGGATCCCCATTTTTATAAAGCGTGCTTAAGTCTTGCGTTGGCGCACGAAGACAATGGAAATTTGGAAAAGGCTTCCGGGTATTATGTAAAAGCGATGGCGCTGACGGATGATCCGAAACTAAAAGATGCGATCCTGCGGCAAGTCAGCCGTTCCGGGGCAAAAAAGTAAACATTTTTTTATGGGTAAGCAGTTACAATCCAGTCTCAAGGCATCGGAAACGCGCTCGATGCTGCTCAATATCGGTCCGGCGCATCCTGCCATGCACGGAATCGTGCGTATTATCACCGAGCTCGACGGTGAAACCGTGCTGGGAGCCGACGTGGAAATCGGTTACCTTCACCGCGCATTCGAGAAAATGTGCGAGCAGGGTCCCTACAACAACGCGATTCCTTACACCGACCGCCTGAACTATGTTTCACCGCTCATCAACAACATCGGCTATTGTCTTGCCGTTGAAAAGTTAATCGGCGTTCAAACCACCCAGCGCTGCCAGTACATCCGCGTCCTTATGAGCGAAATTTCGCGCATCACCGACCATCTGACCTGCGTGGGCGCTTCGGCCATGGAGTTGGGAGCTTTCAGCGTTTTTCTTTATATGATCAAGGCACGCGAAATGTTGTATGAACTCATCGAGGATGTTACGGGCGCGCGCTTGACGATTTCCTACGCGCGTGTGGGAGGGCTGAAATCGGACCTTCCCGAAGGCTTCGAGGAAAAAATGCTAAAATTCATTCCCGAAATTCGCAATATTTTGAAAGAAGTCGAAGGGTTGCTCAACAAAAACCGCATTTTTATTGACCGTGTAAAAGACGTGGGCGTGATTTCAAAACAAGACGCAATCGCTTATGGAATCACGGGACCGTTTCTTCGTTCCACGGGCGCGGATTATGACGTTCGCAAAGCGCACCCTTATTTGACTTATGCAGAGTTGGAATTTGACGTGCCGGTGGGTGAACATGGGGATAATCTCGACCGTTATTACGTGCGTATGGAAGAAATGTATCAAAGCATGCGTATCATCGAGCAGGCGATTGTCAAAATGCCCAAAGGTCCGGTGATGGTGGACACGCAGAGAAATGTGATGGCCGCCGCCGACATGGTGGACGAGGCAAAAATAGGACACACGCGCGATTTGAAAAGCAAAATCGTAGAAGCGGACCCGACTCTCGAAGGTTCCGGCGGCGTATTTCATCCAGTGGTTTATTCGGACGATAAACGAGTAGCACTTCCCGCCAAGGAAGACACGTATGGAAATATCGAAGGGTTGATGAATCACTTCAAACTCGTGATGCACGGACATGGCCTGAGGCCACCCAAGGGCGAAGCTTACATGCCGGTGGAAGGAGCCAACGGCGAGCTTGGTTTTTACATTGTCAGCGACGGATCTGACCGTCCTTATCGCGTGCGCGTGCGTCCGCCGTGTTTCCCCATCGTGGCGGCACTTCCTTTGCTGCTGGTCGGCGACCAGGTGGCGGACATCGTTCCGACGTTCGGTTCGGTGAATATGATTGGCGGAGAGTTAGACCGGTGAATGAACCTATTTTTAAAAAACTGAATATCCAAGCGGAAAAAATAATCGCCCAATACGACCAAAAACGCGCGGCGATGTTGCCGCTGCTTCATTTGGCACAACAAGAAGTGGGCTACGTGACGCCCGAAGCCGAACAATGGGTTTCAAAATGGACTGAAACGCCCGTCGTGCACGTTCACGAAGTTGTGACATTTTATACCATGTATCATCAAAAGCCAGCCGGACGGCATCACATCCGTTTTTGCGCGACCACCAGTTGCGTGCTTCGCGGTTCGGAAAAAATATTAGATCATTTGAAGAATAAGTTAGGCATTCAAAATCAAGGGGTTACGCCGGACGGAAAGTTTTCTTTGGAGGAGGCCGAATGTTTGTGCGCGTGCGAAATGGCCCCGATGATGCAGGTGGGGGATGACTATTTTGGGGATTTAACCGAGAAAAAAATCGACGAAATATTGGATAAACTCGAATAACGTGGAACTCATTCTCTCTCGCAACTTCAGTGTCGCCGATGCGTGGAAAATCTCGGTGGCTGAAAGCCGCGGCGCCTATCAGGTAGCCAAAAAGGTTTTGACCTCGATGAAGCCCGAGGAGGTTACCCAGGCGGTTCTGGCTTCGAATCTCCGCGGTCTGGGGGGTGCCGGTTTTCCCACCGGAAAAAAATGGCAATTTTTGCCCAAGGGCAATCCGAAGCCCGTTTATCTGGTAATCAATGCGGATGAAGGCGAGCCGGGGACTTTCAAAGACCGTTACATCCTCGAGCGCGATCCGCATCAATTGATCGAAGGAATTATCTTAAGCGCTTTTGCCATTAACTCGCACAAGGCTTACATTTATATTCGCGGCGAATATGTGCAACCCTTCCGGCGGCTGCAATCGGCCATGGACGAGGCTTACCAAAAAGGGTATTTGGGAAAAAATATTTTTGGAACGGATTTTACTCTGGAGCTTGTGGCGCACCGCGGCGCGGGCGCTTACATCTGCGGAGAAGAGACGGCACTTTTAAATTCGCTTGAAGGTTACAAAGGATACCCTCGGCTAAAACCCCCGTTTCCGGCCATCGTGGGGTTGTTCGGTTGCCCGACCATTGTCAACAACGTGGAAACTCTTGCCTGCGTCCCGCATATTTTGAAAAACGGTCCTGAGTGGTTTGCCAAACTCGGCAGCGTCGGAAACGGGGGCACGCATCTTTTTAGTATTTCCGGGCACGTGAACAAGCCAGGAGTCTACGAGCTTCCGATGGGGACAACACTTCGTGAAATGATTGATACGCATGCGGGAGGAGTTTTGGGCGGACTGAAACTCAAGGCCGTGATCCCCGGCGGAATTTCCGCAAAGATTCTCACTGCGGATGAAATTGACGTCCAAATGGATTACGACTGCCTGCGCAATGCTGGCACCATGCTGGGCTCGGCCGGTGTGATCGTGATGGATGAAACCACGTCCATCGTCAAAATGCTTTATTTTGCCGCTAAATTTTTCGCGCACGAATCCTGTGGGCAGTGCTCACCTTGCAGAGAAGGCACCGGCTGGGCGTTTAAAATCGTAAAAAGAATTTATGAAGGCAATGCCACGATCAAAGATCTGGATTCGCTGCTGGTGATCGCCAAGAACATGGAAGGGCGGACGATTTGCGTGTTCGCGGACGCGGCTGCTTGGCCGATCCAGAGCTACATTACGAAGTTTAGAAAAGAATTCGAAAAGCATATCTGCGACAATGGCTAATATAACCATCGACGGAAAACCTTACACGGTTAAAGACGGCATTACCATTATCGAAGCCATCGATCAGGCCAAGATCGACTTGCCGCGCTATTGCTATCATCCCGGCCTTTCAATTGCCGGCAACTGCCGCATTTGCCAAGTCGAGGTGGAGAAAATGCCTCGCACCGTGATTGCCTGCAACACGCGCGTGGCCGAGGGCATGGCGATTTCGACGCAATCTCAAAAAGCCAAAGAGTCTCAGCAGGTGGTTCTCGAGTTTCTGCTTGCCAATCATCCGTTGGATTGTCCCGTGTGCGATCAGGCCGGCGAGTGCAAGTTACAGGATTATTATATGGATTATGGCTTGTATGATCCAAAATTTGATGACCAAAAAGTCAAAAAAACCAAAAAAGCTATTGCTGTCGGCCCGACGATCATGCTCGATCAGGAACGTTGTATTTTGTGCTCGCGTTGCGTGCGCTTCGGTGATGAAATCACAAAAACCCACGATTTCGGTATTTTTAACCGCGGCGATCATTCGGAGCTGGATATTTATCCCGGCAAAGAGCTTAACAACAAATATTCCGGCAACGTGGCGGACATTTGTCCGGTGGGAGCGCTAACGGACCGAGATTTTCGCTTCAAAATGCGTGTGTGGTATTTGGGCGTTCAAGAATCCGTGTGTCCGGGCTGTTCGCGCGGGTGCAATATTTTTATCAATTATGAAAATACGCGACCTTACCATTTAAAAACCGAACGGATCATGCGTTTGAAGCCCCGGGAAAATCCGGAGGTCAACCAGTGGTGGATGTGCGATGAAGGGCGCTATGCCTACAAAACCATCGACGAAAATCGGATTCGAGAGGTTCGGATTCTCAAAAATGGCCTGCAAGAAAAATCCGATTGGAAACAGGCGCTGGAAAGCGTCGGGCAAATTTTGAAAAAATCCAGCTCCTCTTCGTGGGCGCTGTTGGCCTCGCCTCAGCACACCAACGAAGAACTTTACCTGCAGAAACGTCTTTTCACCGACTATTTGAAATGGCAGAATGTCGCGTTCCAAGCGCCCGGGCAGGAGGGCTACGAAGATGATTTTCTCATTAAAAAAGACAAGAATCCGAACACCGCAGGCGCTTTGAAGATTTTAAAACTTTCGGGTGCTATGAGCGATTTGACGGCGTTGATTGAAAAAGCCAAGCGCGGAGAACTCGAGGGACTTTTTATTTTCGGCCATGACGTTGCAAAAATTTATGGCGCACAGACCTTAAAAATTCTCCGGCAAAAAGTAAAAACCATTGTTTACGAAGGCTCGAATGAAAATCCGACGGCGCTGGCCGCCGATGTGGTGTTGCCAAGTGCCGCCTATGCCGAAAAAGACGGGACTTTCACGAATTTTCAAGGCCGTATCCAAAGAATACGAAAAGCGGTAGAGCCCGTGATCGCGTCTCGGCCTACCGTGGAAATACTGCAGCAGCTTGCCAACTCACTCGGGTTCAAACTCTCTTATGATCGACCCGAGGTTATTTTTGAGGACTTGGCCAAAGAAAACGAAGCGTTCCGTGGAATAGATTACGAGAAAATCGGCAAGACCGGAGCCGTTTGGAATGTGTCATGAAATTTAACAGCCTATGCTAGCCGACATTGTCATCAAAAGCATCCTAGTGGTCGTATTTCTCGGGACGGTGCTGAACCTCGCGGGACTTCTCACGTGGGTCGAGCGTAAGCAAAGTGCCGTCATGCAAGATCGCATTGGCGCCAACCGCGCATGGATTCTTTTTCCCAAATGGCTTTTTCCTTTGAATTGGCTTCTCATGCCTTTGAATCGTCTGGGACTGTTTCATTCACTGGCTGATGCCATTAAAATGTTTTTGAAAGAAGATTTTGTCCCAAAAAATGCCGATAAATTCCTGCACACGCTTGCGCCGGTGATTTCGGTGGTGTTTGCGCTGTTGGCATTTTCGGCGATTCCTTTTGGCGACGTGTGGCATGTGGGAGGGCACGCGGTCAATTTGCAGATTGCGGACATCGACGCTGGGTTGCTTTTTGTGTTTGCGATGATGTCCCTAGGAGTTTATGGGGTTATTTTGGCGGGATTTTCCTCGGCCAACAATTACGCGTATCTCGGCGGCATGCGCGCGGCCTCCCAGATGCTTTCTTATGAAATTACGATGGGGATTTCCATCATGGGAATCGTGATTTCGTATGGCACGCTTAGTTTACAGGAGATCGTGCGCGCGCAAAGTGGCGTTTGGGGTATTTTTGTGCAACCGGTGGCTTTTTTTCTTTTTATGACCGCGGCTTTGGCAGAAACCAAGCGCGTGCCGTTTGATTTGCCGGAAGGGGAGTCTGAAATCATCGGTTACTTTGTTGAATACAGCGGGATGAAATTCGGCATGTTTTTTTTGACGGACCTTGTGGAGACGGTTTTGGTGGCGTGTCTAATGACCACTTTTTTTCTGGGGGGCTGGCAGGCGCCGTATTTGCAGCCCGACGGTTTTCATTTTCCCTGGGGCGCGGCTTGGATGCTGCCACACGGCGCGGTCATCGGGCTGGGAGTGATTTCTTTTATGTTCAAAGTCGCTTTTTTTAATTGGCTTTTTATGCAGATTCGCTGGACGCTGCCCCGATTTCGTTATGACCAGCTAATGCATTTGGGGTGGAAAATTTTATTTCCGGCATCCCTGGTAAATGCATTGGTGACAAGTGTTATTGTCGTGATGAGGAACCCTTAGTGTAAAATGGCAACCAAAGTTATCAAACGGCAAGAACTTTCGTGGTGGGACGATACCTACTTACCGGCTCTTTTCCTAGGGCTTTGGATTACCTCCCGGCATTTTTTCAAAAATCTATCCATCCACCTACTGCATTCGGTGGGTTTGTTCAAGCATTGGCGCGGGGCAGTGACTTTTCAGTATCCGGAAGAGCAGCGACCGCTCTCCAAGCGCTCACGCACGCGTCACCGCCTGACGCAGCGTGAGGATGGCTCTCCTCGCTGCGTAGCCTGCATGATGTGCGAAACGGTGTGCCCCGCGCGCTGTATCAATATTGTCGCGATGGAGCATCCGGATCCCAATATCGAAAAAATGCCAAAGTCATTCGATTTGGATCTAGGGATGTGCGTTTATTGCGGATACTGTGTGGAAGTTTGTCCGGAGGACGCTATTCGCATGGACACGCAAATTTTGGATATTGCCGCTTACAGCCGCCAAGAAATGAAATTGGACATGGGCGAACTTTTAAATCCCCGCACGAGCCTGCTTTACAAAAAATAATCTTGCAGTATGGTACACCTGCCGCCTACCCTTGGCGCAACGGCGTCACTCGGTCTTTTTTTCGTTGTTGCGTTCGATTTCCTGATTCATCATCAGGTACAGATAAGCATCAGCCTCATCGGCATTTTTAAACAGGGTTTCTTTGGGTAGCGCGTTGACGATTTCGAAAAGACGCACGATTTGAGGTTTTAAATTGCAGAATAAAAGGTGGCCGCCGTTGTCTTTGAAGAATTTTTTCATGGTGAACAACACGCCCAGGCCTGCGCTTGAGATATAGTCGACGTTTGCCAGATCTAAGGTGATTCCCTTGGTGTTTTTTACTAACAGCGGCGTGATTTTGTCATTGAAGTCCAGGTAAGTGTCGGAATCGATAGGGCCGTAGGGCAGCACCGTGTAAAAACCTTCTCTATCCTTATTTGAATTAACTTTAATGTGCATGGACATAGTCTATCATTTTTTTTACGTGCGTAGAATTTTTTTTAAGCGCGTGGTAAAATCCAAAAGTCGATGGAAAATATCATTGAAGTCAAGGACTTGGTGGTGCAATACGCCGAAAAAAAGGTGGTGGATGGCCTGTCCCTTCGTGTGCGGCGCGGGGAAATCTTCGGTTTTCTCGGTCCTAACGGATCCGGCAAGTCCACGACGCTTAAAGCCATTTTGGGGCTGGTATTCCCGCAGTCCGGTTTGATCCAAGTGCAGGGTCTCGCGCCGTCCGATCCCAGATCTCGAGCTAAAATCGGTTTTATGCCCGAAGAAGCCACGTATTACCGGTATCTTTGCGCAAGAGAAATTCTTTCTTTTTATGGCGATATTTTTGGGATTCCCCGCTCCGAGCTGAGTCGCCGGATAGACTTTTTATTGGATTTGGTGGGACTTTCCAGCGTCAGCCGCCAACCGCTGAGCACTCTTTCCAAGGGGATGGCGCAAAAGGTGAGTCTTGCGCAGGCCTTGATTCAAGATCCTGACACGCTTATTTTGGACGAACCGACGACGGGATTGGATCCTTTGGCTAAAATGCAGCTTCGCGCAATTTTGTCTGATTTAAAAAAGAAGGGAAAGACGATCTTTTTTTCGTCGCACGAGTTGTCGGAGGCGGAACTTTTGTGCGATACGGTGATGATCATCCGATCCGGAAAAGTCCTGCGTGGGGGCGCTCTGAAGGAAGTGCTGGGCGGCCAAGGCACGCACAGCCTGGAACAATTTTTCCTCAAAACAATCCAGGAAGTGCCGTGAGAGCTGTTTTGGCCATTGCCCGGCTTGTAGTCAAGGAAATATTCCGGAAAAAAGATTTTTACGTGGCGCTTGTGCTAATCGGCGTGATTCTATTTTACGCGCAGGGGCTTCAGTTTTACAACGTGAAGAATATTTCGCGCTACCTGATGGAAATCGGTCTGGCGCTAATCTTTCTTTTTTCGGTGATTTTAACCTCGG
The DNA here is from genome assembly GCA_964628355.1 of uncultured Planctomycetia bacterium. Taxonomy (GTDB): domain Bacteria; phylum Omnitrophota; class Gorgyraeia; order 2-02-FULL-51-18; family 2-02-FULL-51-18; genus CAZVNB01. Next base: position 10,600 of record CAZVNB010000009.1, read on the forward strand.
CGCTTGCCGCTCGCCAGTATCCCTCGGAGATACAAAACCGCACGGGACAGATTCTTTTTGCCAAACCAATCGCGCGGTCTCAGTTCGTGCTGGGAAAGTATCTCGGCTCTTTCTTTGCGGGAGGCGTTTGTTTTGCGATTTTTTACTCGCTTTTTCTAGCAATTGTGTGGATAAAAGCGGGGCAACTTTCGCCGGTTCTGGCGTTTGAAACTTTTTATCTTTTCCTGCTCAATTTAATGGTCATGTCCGCGATGACCAGTTTTTTTTCTTACGGACTCACGGTGTCGGCGAATGTATCCATTTCGCTGGTAATTTACATTTTGATCAACACCTATGGCGCCCAACTCAGGCAAAGCGCGGCCTCTTTTCCGTTGCCGATGCGCTGGGTTTGCGGCGCCCTTTATTTTTCCTGGCCGCATTTTGAATTTTTTGATCTTCGCCAGCGTTTCATTCACGATTGGCCGGCGCTTTCTTCGGTTTTGATGATCGCGCTGACGGCGTACGCGCTTTGTTTCACGGCTGTTTTTTTGATTTTTGCTTGTTTGTCTATTCGCAGGCGATGGCTTTGAATCTTAGAGCATCCAGATTTGGCAGCGCATTTTTTTTATGGCTGCTGGCGGTATTTCTTTCGATGTGGACTGATCAAAAACTATACCAGGTTTCGGCATCCGTACCGGCGGAATTTGTAGACCCCCTGTCTCGTTTTGTCGGCAGTGCCAAAGAGGCTTTTGGCGACAGTTTGTTTCTCAAGGCCGACGCCTATTTTCATGGAGGCCTGACGCATGAACGCCACCACGACGATTCGGCCGAATCGCTGGACAAAGAAGGCGTGTTTCATGAAGCAAAAGAGCTTTCGGAGCAAGCACCTCGGGACTGGATTGAAAAAATAAATCATGAAATTGGGGCACATGAGCTGATGCATCTGAGCCAAAAAAATCGAAAAGAGATGCTTCCTTTTTTTGCGATGTCCACCACGCTGGATCCACACAATATAGAGGCTGTTCTTACCACCGCTTATTGGCTGGAGCGCGAATTCAGCAAGCCGGAAGATGCCACCGAACTTTTAGAAAAGAGCATTCACGATAACCCCTACTCTTGGGAAATCGAAAGCGCGTTGGGGCGCCTGTATTTTCGTCAAAAAAAAGAATGGCTGCTTGCCGAGCAGCACTTGCGCCAGGCGCTGCAAAAATTGGGCTCCGGAAAAATAGAAAATTTTGAACGCGTGGATATTTATTATCATTTGGGACAAACGCGCCTTGTGCTTGGCAAAAAATTAGAAGCGCTGGAAGCTTATCGCCAAGCCCGCCGCTTTTTTGATGAGAAAACGACCCCTTTTTTACAAGCGCTGATTCTGGGTAAGATAAAAGAACTGCAGACGCTTGAATGACCTGATATACTGTGAAGTGGCTATGCAAATCGAGGTCGAAGAAAGCCCCAACTGCGCGGGAAGCGACCAGTTTGTTTTCAATGAGCTGGGAACTCCAAGGCCGGTGAAAGCCCTGCGGGTGGGCCAGGGCAGCCGGGAAACTCTGTGTGAAGTGGTCGGGGTCGGCCGGGGCGGGCAGTGGCTTACGGCGCAATGTGTGAAAATCGCGGACTCCAGCGAGGGTCATGCTTTTTTGATTTATGGCGCTGGCTGGGGCATTCGGCTACGGCGGCAGGGACTGTCGACGGAGCAGTCCTGGGATTTTAAAGCCAAGGATCAATGGGGAGAGCCGTTTAAAATTTATGGAAGCGAAGAAGATATTGTTTACGTTGACTAGCGACCAGCGACCGCAGACAGCAGACAGCAGACAAAAAACAAAAAAAATAACTCGTTTTATTTTTCTTTTGTTTCTAGTCCCCAGTCTCCAGTCCCCAGTCTGCAGTCTCGTGTTTGCCAGCCAAACGATCGTGACGCATGAAACCGACCGTTATTTTTATAAAGACGGCAAAGTGCTGCGATACGAAGGACAGTTTGAATACACTTATTTTTTGGACCTCGAACGCGATTCATTGACGCGCACCCGAGTTTTTGATTACCAGAATAAAAAAATCACTCCCGACGAAACCGTTTATCATATCGAAAAGCAGCTGTTGTCCCATCCGATCAATTCCGAACGCTACCTTTTGTCGCCTGTCGTTCGAGCGATCGGGCAAACCAATGCGGACACGGTTGAACTTTTGACCATCGAGGACGGTTTTGTAAACGCTGTTTCTTCCTCCGCCAATGAACTGGTAATTTCTCGCGCCAAACGTCTGAAATAGTTCCGTATGCAAACCAGCATCCCGGCTTTCCAGAAGTACATTTTCGTTTGCGAAAATGAAAGATCGGAGGGCAAGTGTTGTTCGCCGCTCGGTTCTAAAATCCGCGAAATGTTGAAAGAAAGTCTGAAAGAGCGCGGCCTATCGGGAAAAATCCGGGTGAGCCGCTCGGGTTGTTTGGATGTTTGCAGCCAAGGCGCAAACGTTCTTTTGATGCCAGACAATGTTTGGTTTAAACGAGTTACGGAGAAAGATGTGGAAGAGATTCTTCGAGTGTCATTGCAAGGAATCAGGCAATGACTGTGCGCCACTGGCTGATGAAAAGTGAACCGAGTAGCTATTCCATCGATGATTTGGATAAACACCGGAAAACTTATTGGGACGGGGTGCGCAATTTTCAAGCGCGTAATTTCATGCGCGACGAGATGAAGGTGGGGGACCTGGTTCTTTTTTATCATTCCAATGCCGAGCCTTCTGGAGTTGCGGGAGTGGCGCGTGTATGTAAGGCGGGTTACCCGGAGAAGCGAAAGCCGTTGTGGTTCATGGTGGACGTCGAGTTTGTGGAAAAATTTCCACACTTCATAAGCCTTGAAGAATTAAAAGCCTCACCAAAACTCGCAGGAATGATGGTTGTGAAGACCGGTGTACGACTGTCGGTGCAACCCGTCGAAAAAAAGCATTTTGAAATCGTGAAAAACATGGGGAGTATCTGTTGATGTGGCATCGCGCAATGGCTGTTTCGGATCTACTTCAAGGATGCGGCAAGGCGCTTGAAATTGCCGGCCGTAGCGTGGCTTTTTTCAATGTGGACGGTAAGGTTTATGCCATTGAAAACCATTGTTTGCACCGCGGTGGGCCGCTGGGGGATGGTCATTTGGAGGGCAGTCAGGTGACCTGCCCATGGCATGCCTGGCAATTTGACGTGAAAACGGGAAAATGCCACACCATGAAAGGCGCTAAGCAAAAAAAATACGCGATAAAAATCAAAAATGAGGACGTTTGGGTTAATTTGGAGAGCAAAGACAATTAATAGTCGGCTTAAATAAACCCCAAAAACAAGGCATAACCAAGCGCACGTGGAGGCGTATTAGAGAAGCGGGTCTTTTTGCAAGAGGTGATTTTGTACGTAGTCTTTCACTGCTTCATCCAAAGCGCGAAAATTTATCGGGCAACCCGTTGCCTTGAGTTTGATTAAATCCGCTTGGGTAAAATATTGATATTGGTTTTTCAGGTTCTCGGGCATGTCCACGTACTGGATGTTAATCTTTTTTTCGCAGGCCTTGAATAAGGCCTGTGCCAGTTCGTTCCAGCTTTGCGCTTTTCCCGTCCCGAGATTAAAAATCCCATGCAGGGCGGGATGTTCATAAAACCAGATCATGGCGTCCACGGCGTCTTTTACGTAAATAAAATCCCTTTTTTGCCCGCCGTCCGAATATTCTTTTTTGTAAGATTTAAACAGCTCGAGCTTTCCCTGGTGGGACACTTGTTCAAAACCTTTTTGCACCAGGCTTCGCATCGAACCTTTGTGGTATTCATTGGGGCCATAGACGTTAAAATAGCGAAAGCCTATGATTTTATTTTGGTGGCCTTGCTTTAAAACCCAGATATCAAAATCGAGCTTAGAATGTCCGTAGGGATTTAAGGGCTTCAGTTTCGGCGTCAGCTCGTCGGCATCGGAAAATCCGAGCTGGCCGTCGCCGTACGTTGCCGCGCTCGAGGCATAGGCAAAATAAATGCCTTTTTTGATCGCCCAGTTAGCCAAGCGCTGCGAATATTCTGTATTATTTTTTCGCAAAAAATTCACGTTCATTTCCGTGGTATCCGAACAGGCGCCCAAGTGAAATACAGCCGAAATTTCGTCTTTCCATTTGCTTTTCTCGAGTTGCCGCAAAAATTCGTCCGACTCCAAGTAAAGTTCGTAACGTCTTTTTTTGACGTTTTCCCATTTGGCTGAATTTTTGGCCGCTTGGTCGACTAAAAGAAGGTCATTTTTACCGAGCGTATTCAGTTTCCAAGTAAGCACACTTCCGATGAAGCCGGCAGCGCCTGTGATAACTATCATGGATTATGCCAAAAAATTATGGTCAAAACGGCTGTATTGAAACTATAACCATTTGATTTTAAAAGAGTTATGTAGAATCCGCGGCGATTCAAAGATTTGTATTAGGCCTTTGCTGTCATGTATAATTTTGCATAGGAGCATCAAAATGAATAGCTATTGTCATGCTTACTAAACAAAAAACTGTATTAAGAGCCGTTGCGTCTGTTTTGTGTTTCACCTTTTTAGCGGGTGAACTTTACGCCGCACCGATGCAATCGCTTTCAAAGGCGCTGCCCGCGCAGCAAATTTTTCAAAATCCGGAAGCTTTCGAAGCACCGGGCAACTTTTCCACCCTTACCGAAATTCACCCGGGCAGCAAAAACGTATTCATTATACACATTCAAGATGCCCATTCCAATTTTTCCGGCCAGGACAATCTCGCCAACACCCTGGACGTTCTGATGAAAAAATACGGCGTGTCTCTGGTCTTGTCCGAAGGGGGGCAGGGGGACTGCTCGCTGACGGCGCTTAAGTCCATCGCCTCCCCCGAGGTGTGGAAGCGCGTGGCGCGGAGTTTTTTGATCAACGGAAAGATTCAAGGCGAAGAATACTTAAACCTCATATCCGATCAGCCCATGAAAATCATCGGCATTGAAGACCCGGAGTTGTACGAAAAAAGTGTCGCAAGCTATGCCAAACTCGCCGAACAACGGGACAAAGCGCTGGCGTATTTGAGGAACATGCGCTTGTCGCTGGACAAGTTGAAAACTAAACTTTACCCCGAGGCGCTGTTGCAATATGAAAAAGCCAGAAGGTCAGACCCCGGCATCGAAAGAAGCTTTGGAGAATTTTTGAAACTCGCTGCAAGCGAAAGCATGGATTTTTCGGAATTTTCTGAAGTGACGAAGCTCGCGAAATTGACGGAGAAAGAAAAAAATATCAACTTTGAGCTGGCGAGTCTCGAAGAGGCCGTGTTGGTCGAAGAAATCGACACCCCTCTTCAAAGCTCCGAAGAGATGAGCGGAGGCAAAATTGCCCATTTTACGCACTTACAAAATACTTTAAATATTGCCAACCAAAAGGGAATTGACACCGCGCGGTTTTTGAATTTGATGGCCTACCGGGATTATCTCCGGGAGTTTTCGTTGATTGATTTTGACGACTTGATGGAACAATTTCAAAAAGCCGAAGACAAGCTATATGCAAGCGTCATTGCAAAATCAGCAGCTTCCGGCAACGACGCTTTGATTCTCCGAAGCATAGACCGTTTTATGCGCCTACTACAGGCGGCGCACGAAATCCGGATGACAGCGGACCAATACGCGCTTTTTAAAAAGAACGAACCTGATTTCAGCACGGCCGATTCTCAGGCATTTCTTAACCGAAAATTGGCCGAGCAGGGATTTTTTGACGATGTGATTACTTACCAGCCGGCGTTGGAACAGGGGCGCAAAGCGATGGACGCTTTTTATGAGTCCGTCTCCGAGCGAGACATGGCTTTCATGCGTCATACGGAGCAGTCGTTAGAGAATGAAAAGCAAAAGATCGCCATTTTGATTTCAGGCGGCTATCACACGCCGCATCTAAAGAAACTTTTCCAGGAAAAAGGTTACGGATACGCGGTGATTACGCCGATCGTGCAATCTCAGACCAATCAGCGCAAGTACGAATCTTTGCTTCTTGCCAGTAAATCCGGCGGAAAAAAAATGATTCACCGCATCGAAGGCCAGTCCGGCCATGAGGTTTCTCTTGCGGCATTGGACGACGATTTGGCCAAGCTTGTAAAAAAGAAAAAAGATCAGGTGCGCGTGGAACTTGTGGCTTCCAACCCAAGTGGGGCACGCCTGGCGGAATTGGTGCAAGCGGCAGAGCCTGCTTCGACCGAAGCGAAAGTAAAGGAACAGGTAAATTTAATAATGACTCGCCGGCAATTTTTTGGGGCTGCCGGTGCCGTTGCGGGCAGCCTGATTTTGCCTCGCAAAAGCGATGCGGGCGCCGTTGCCCCGAAAGAGCAGGCACAAAAAATAGAAACGGATGTTTTTCTGACCAAGCAACAGAAAGTGTTACGCGACCGCCTGCGGGGTTATTTTACCGACGAATTGGCAGAAAAATATGAAAAAGAGTTTGATCTCAAAAAATATCGCGCATGGCTAGAAAAAAATAAAGGGACTTTTTTTGCCGACGTTGACGTAAAGACGCTCGAACCTTTTGCGGTGGATATGCGGGCCATGGAAGATTTGCCTTTGGGAGGCGCGGAGGGTTTTCGGTTTAAATCTTCCGGTGAGCTTCGTTTGCGGGATCCGAACAGCACGCGGATGACGGACCCGACGCTGTATACCGCGGATAGAAGGCTTGCAGAACTTGAAAGGAAAGTGGATCAGGTCTGGCAGGAGTTATCGAGAAACGGCCAGATAAACAAACTTCCTAAATATGTCTTAAGCCAAACAGACGGCCCTGGGGTCGCCAAAAGGCCTGAAGCGTTGCAAAAAGCCTTGTATTTGATGTCCATTTACGACGCCGAAAGATTCAAATTTCTCCAAGACAATAACATTCAAATCAATGAAGATCCGTCCACCGAATCCCTAGGCTATGTTGTCGGGTCCGAAGGCCGCGGAGAATGGGGCGTGCCGGGCGTTTATTATTCCAGGCTAACAAAAGAAAGCAGCAGAGCAGGCATCGACCGGTCGATCATTTTAGCGGCAACCCTTATCCACGAAACCGAACACGCCAGAACATTTCCGCGGACAATGGGGGATTGGGCTGCAAGTGTTTTTGGCAGCGTTCGTGATGTCCGCTATCTTTTGAAAGACGTGACCTACAGGGAATACCCCGCTTTTGTGGCCGAGGCGCAGTTTTACAAGAACTTTCATATTCTGCTCAATAGCAATACCGTTCTTAGCGCGTATTCTCATGGGATTGAATTAACGCGCGGACTTACTGCTTGGGCACTGGCGATAGGCATTCCGGCATATATCCTCTGGAAAGTTATAGACGGACGAAACAAAAATTCAGGAAATTATCGTCCCCCCTCTTCCGGCGCCCGGCTTTCCGAGGTTTGGCCCAGCGACGACCAACTGATGAAACATTTTAAAAATTCAAGAGTAGAGTTGGAAGAAATGGAATTTTCAGGCTATGAAGTTTCCCGATTTATTGAAACAAGATTTTTCAAAGTGGGTAATGTGGGCAATGCGTCCCAGGCTTATCAAAAAAGCTCTTCACAACAAATCCCCGTCATCAAAGAACAGCTGCAAGAATTGATTCGTCGAAAAAATGATTCCGGCGATAAAAATTTGGTCGTCAACGTGCTCGGTCTCGGGCGTGAGCCCAGGGAGCTTGTGCAAAACCTGGAAATGGTGTTCGAATCTCTGACGACGGTGGTGGGACCAGAAAAAGCCAAGGAATGGAAGTTAGCTTTTGTTGTGTCCGATCTTTTTAATGAGCCTTTGCAAAACGCAGAAAAAAGATTCTCGAAAGAGTTGACACAGGAGAAATACCAGGGTGCCCATATCACCTTTACTGCGGTGAAGGCTAATTTTTTGATCAAAGAAGAAGTGGCGGCTATTTCAAATGCGGCTGACACAAAGGCCGACGTGATATTCCATCGCAACGTTTCCAATTTGAATAACGACGTTTCCCGAGGGATGTATGACGTCGAACAAAGAGGCCTTTTTCAAAATATTATTCTCAACGCCTATGTTCAAACCAGCAATATTTTTGCCTTATTGGCTTCACCCGACTCTCTTTATATCACGGAGATGCCCGCAGGACGTCGGAAAAAAGAAGGGGCGAGTATTCCCGGAACCGAAACCGTGGGACCCCTTGAGCTTCCGTTAGTGGGAAGAGTGGGAACGGGAATTTATAGAGTGAATAGTATTCAGCCGATGGCTTCGATAAGTTTAAAGGATTTTCTTGTTCAAGTAACTTCCGGCAGGCCTCAGGGTGCGCGGTTGACGGGAGAAAAAACAGCAGTCAGCAGTCAGCAGTCAGTAGCCAGGGAAGAGCAAAATAACCCCCTGATACCTGACTACAATTTACAGGCCACTGAAAAAGGCGCGCGGTTGTCAAAGCAACAGGTTTACTTCTCTTACGGGGGTGTGCGCTTCCCCCTGGGGGTTGAATTTGCAAATGCTCGCGTGGTTATAAAAATTTTGAAGTCAAATAATTGGGAAGCCTTCGTCAACGAACAAAAAGTGGGTTTGTACAATGCGGCTTCGGGTGTGTTTACACCTGTAACACCTTTAATTGGAGAAGTTCGAAAGGCAGATGATAAAGGTCGCTTCTCTTATGAGGGTGAGCGCTTCTCCTTGGGGGTTGAATTTTCAAATGCTCGCGTGGTTATAAAAATTTTGGAGGCAAAGAATTGGGATGCCTTCGTCAACGAACAAAAAGTGGGTTCGTACAATGCAGCTTCGGGTCTGTTTACATTTCTAGTTGAAGAAATTCAAAAGGCGGATGATAAAGGTCGCTTCTCTTATAAGGGTGAGCGCTTCCCCCTGAGCACTGAATTTAAAAATGCTCGTGTAGTTATAAAAAATTTGGAGTCAAAGAATTGGGAAGCCTTCGTCGATGGACAAAAAGTGGGTTCGTACAATGCGGCTTCGGGTCTGTTTAAATCTCTAGTTGAAAAAGTTCGAATTGGGGACGATAGGGGTCGCTTCTCCTATGCAGGTGAGCGCGTCCCTTTGGGAGTGGCGCATGCGAACAAACGCGCGATAGTGAAACCGAGAAGTCTGCCGGATGGGACCGAGGTAGCGGATTTTTTTGACAAGGATACCGGCGAAAAAATTGGAACGATATTCCCCGCGCCGGCAAACGCTATGGCTACAGATAAAACTAATTTCATATTTGTCGATGCCGATAATTTCATTTACCGAGGAACTTTTGATTTTATTCCGCAATTATACGGAGAGATTTATTGGCGAGCCAAAAATGGGATTGGCGTTAATGAGCAGATCACTGCCCGGACAGAGGATCTACAAGAGGGGATAGATTTCTTTCATCGGACGACGGGGATGCCCGAGGCTGATCACTTTCCGGCGCTGATAGCCGAACTTATGGAAAAAGGGATTACGCCCGTCAATACGGCAGAAGAATATCTTGGGTTATTTAAAGATCTGTTCCAACAGAAGTTCAAGTCCCATGTTCAAATGGTTCCAGGAGCACGGGAATTTTTGGACACATTGGTCAGCAAAAGGGAACAAGGATTTGATATTAGAATTTACCTTTTAAGCTCTTCATCCCAGTTTGCCCTTGACCTTATTACCAAATATTTGGGCATTCGAAGCTATTTTACGGATATCATTGCGCCACCGCTGGAAATAGGAAAAACATTCAGCAAATCACAAAAGATCCTAGAAATTGCCGGCAGTGTGGATGCGGACAAAAGATTTGTGGCCATGGGTGGGGACTCACCCAAAGATGTTATGGCGGCCAAAGAAGCTTCTGCGCAGGGCGTGCAAACGTTCTCGTTTGCGACCGCTACAGGTCTGGATTCTAAAGAAATCCTTAAAAATAGCGCGCCGGATTTGCTGACTGAAAATTTAGATGACGGGGACGGGATATTGAACGCATTCACCCAGGGTTCCGGCGCCAGACTTGCGGAACAACAACCCAACGTGCAGATGTTTTCGGCACAGCCGATATTGGCTGAGACGGCAGCCCCAAATGCGTTCAGCGAACGCGTCCGAGGGGGAATGAGGGCTTCTGTAAACACGCTGGACGCCCGGTTGTCCGAGACAAGCGGAGTGCCTTACTCGCTTGTTTTGGACGGCGCAAGGCTTTCGAGCGAGTCGTTTACTTCGGCGGATGTAGCGGATCAGCAAACAAAAATTCTTTTGGCCCAACTTTATTTGGAACGCTCCAAGAATATTATCGGAAAAACATTTCATTTTCTTTTCGACACTTTAAAACGTAACGCGGCGATCAAGTTTGTGGAAGAACAGGGCGTGGTTTATGCCGAGCTGCTGGGCGGTTTTGAATCGAGTGGAAAAAGAATCGACCTCAGCGGCAGTTTGAAGGCTGCCGCGATACTCAAATTGGAAGGCAGGACCGAACCAAAAGCGGTGACGCAAGAAGCCTATGAGCTTGTTCAACCGATTACGCAGTCGGGCAGTATTTATCGCCTGGGACTCAAAGTGTTGGCTCAAATTAAAACCAACAATCCGGTGGTTTTAATGATGACGCTGGATCCGCAAATATCCGAAAACGAAAAACTGTTAATACAGCAAATCAAGGATGCCGTGCGCTCACAACTGCACGACGTTTATTTTATTTTCAACGACCCCAATGGGGTAGTGGATGAGAAAATGTCGGACAGCGATTTTCCTTCGGAGGCTCAAAAAGTGCGCATCGATGAAGCCAACACCGAAACGATACAGGCAGCCGTGGCAAGCCAGGCGCGTCTGTTGCCGATTCAGGGCGCTGATCGCGATGAAAAAGAAGTCGGGGTGCTGCCGTTGGCGGGAGTTTTTGTGGCCGGCGTTCTTTTGGGCCGCACGGATTCCATCAGCGGCAACGATTTGGCGGTTCAATTTCTGTCCAGGCTTACCGGCACTAAATTCGGACAGGAATATTTCACTCTTTTGATCAAGCCCAACGTTGCCAAGGCGTCTGTTTATCAGGAAATCTCCATCAAACGCATTGCCCGCATCGCGGTGGACAAAATTCTTCAATTCACCCAGCTGGCGCTCAAAGCCATCGGTTCAGCCGCTTAAGCTGGAAGCCTCATCTTCCAGTACACGTTGGCAGGACACTTTTTTCTTTTAAGCAAGACATGAAAGACACGTACGGCACATGCCACGCTCAAGTGGAGGGGACATATCTCGCTGTCCAGTTTAGTACACGTTGGCAGGACACTTTTTTCTTTTAAGCAAGACATGAAAGACACGTACGCACATGCCCTAATCAGTGGAGGGGACACGAGGAGATGGAATTAGTTACTAAGAAAATATCCCTGCATACTCTGTCTTGCTTAAAACAAAAAAGTGTCCTGCCAACTAGATGTGTAAGGATTACCGGCACGCGCTCATTATAGGTTTGTTTGTTAAAATTTTGTTATAATGACTCTTTCAGTAGACTGTTAGAGGAAAATTTCATGAAGGTATTGATCGCCGGTTGTGGCTATCTCGGGACTTTACTGGGACAGGAACTGGCAAAGTCCGGCCACGAGGTGTGGGGGTTGAGGCGTGATCCGGCGGCGTTACGGGCGATGCAAGCGCTTGGCATTCGTCCCATTCAAAGCAATCTTCTTTCCGTTGATTCTTTAAAAAAGATTCCTCTTGCCGACCACGTTATTTTGTGTCAGGCTCCTTCAAGAAAAAATGACGATTACGGTGCCACTTATTACCAGGCAACGAAAAACCTGTTGGAAATTTTTCCAAAAAACTCTTGCCGGAAGCTGATTTTAATCTCAAGCACCAGCGTCTATTCCACTCAGAACGGAGCTTGGGTGGATGAATCCACAGATTCGGCGGCAGGCAGTTATGGCGATCGCGAAGCCGCTGAGAACGCAAAAATACTTCTTAAAACAGAGTCGCTTGTTTTGTCTAGCCAACATCCTGCTTTGGTGTTTCGTCTGGCGGGCATTTACGGGGAAGGGCGAAACCGAGTGAAGTCGATTCTTGAAGGCCGCGTGAAGCCAGTTTTTTCGGACTTGTGGATGAATCGCATGCATGCAACCGACATTGTGCGCGGCATACGGCTTTTGTTGGAAAAAGGCATACCGGGAGAAATTTATCTCGGCTCCGATGATTGGCCGAGCACGCAAAAAGAATTTTACGGATGGGTGTGCGAGCAGCTTTCCATTCCTATCCCGCCGGCAGGGGAAAGCAACGAGCGCCCTTGGCAGGGGCAATCCAACAAGCGTTGCTCTAATAAAAAAATAAAACAGTTGGGCTTGAAATTGCGTTATCCTAGTTTTAAAGAAGGTTACACGCCCATTATTGCCGATCACTTAATTAAAAAATCATAACGGCCAAAATCGGAATGAAAAATTTTGATCGTAATTCGCACCGGAGGCCTCTGCGCAAGTTTTCGCCGGTGGCACCAGTAAGACGGGCGGAGGAGGCCGAGAGCCGGTTTCTTGCCGGAACGGCGGTGGACCCATCGCCACGCATACGTCTTGAAGACGGGTGCAATGAGTTCACCATGCGTGCCATGGATTTGATTTGTCCGATCGGCATGGGTCAGCGTGGGCTGATTGTGGCTCCACCGGGCAGTGGCAAGACCACGTTTCTCAAGCATATCTGCCAAGCGGTGGCCAAGGCTTGCCCCTGCATCAAACTCTATTGCCTGTTGATCGATGAAAGACCCGAAGAGGTTACGGATTTCAGGCGCAGTGTGACGGCTCAGGTGCATTGGTCTTCTTCGGATGAAACCTACGAACATCACATTGACACGGCCGACCAATTGATGCGGCAGGCTATTCGTGAAGCATCCTCCGGCGAAAATGTAATGGTCGTGATCGATTCTTTAACCCGGCTTGCGCGGGTGCACAATGCCGAGAGGCAATCCAGCGGACGCACACTTTCGGGCGGGATGGACGCGCGTTCGTTGGAGGTGCCACGACGTATTTTTGGATATGCGCGGAAGATCGAAAATGCAGGCTCGCTTTCGATTCTAGGAACGCTTTTGATTGAAACCGGCAGTCGCATGGATGAAGTTATTTTTGAGGAATTTAAGGGAACGGGCAATATGGAAATTGTTTTATCGCGCGATATCGCCAACCGCCGAATTTTTCCGGCCATCGACATCGGTAAAAGCGGTACCCGCAAAGAAGAACTGCTGCTCGAGCCGGGCGAACTCGGCGGGGTTCGGAAAATCCGGCGCGCGCTGACTGAACTTGGCGCGGTGCAAGCGGCACAGACTCTGGTTGAAAGCTTCGAGAAGTATCCCAGCAATAAAGAGTGGTTAAAAAGTGTCCAATAAAAAAGAAATTCCTCGCCTTGTTTTTGCGAATTCCAAGGGGAAGGTATTTGATTATCCCGGCTTGGAAGCCGCCGGCATGAAAGGCGGACAATTTTTTCACTTGGATCCCGGCCAATTTGTCCCGCTGCCCGACTTAAGCGAACTTTTTTTGCTTCCGGACAGGTGTCCGGTCGGTTTCAAAGGGCAAGAGCCGGTGGCGCTCGAGCATGATCCTTACTCGCGAAAAAAAGAAGAATGTTTCGCGGTGGGCGCTTTTATTCCACCGGGATACACTCTCACTCACAACACCGCTTACCGGGAAAAAAGCGGCGCATCGATGTTGCCCTTATTTGCTTACGCCGCTTGTGTTTTTTATAAGGGAAAATTTCAGGTCTCGGCGATCCGTGTCGATCGCTCGCTGCGCCACGATGCGCGCTTCATGAGCGGTACACAGATCACCCGAAACATCGGACGGTTTCAAAAATTATTCCCTGATAACCGGCTTGTCGGTCACCTCGGAAATTGCGCGACCGTCAACGGCTGTGCCAATGCAAAAAATTTCTTTCTCGAAAAATTTGAGGCGCCGGTTCCCACATCCCCCACGTGCAATGCTCAGTGCCAGGGCTGTATTTCATTTCAGCCGGCCACGCGAATTGCTTCCACTCAAAAAAGAATCCAGTTTGTCCCCACGCCCGAAGAAATCGCCGAGCTGGCGCTGTTTCATATCCAGAATGCCTCTGATCCGATCGTGAGTTTTGGCCAGGGATGCGAAGGCGAGCCGCTGCTGGCGGTGGACACAATCGAAAAAGCGATTCGGATGATTCGAGCGCGCACTTCCAAAGGCGTTCTCAACCTAAACACCAATGGCAGCCGTCCGCAAGCCGTTGCGCGTCTTTTTGATGCAGGACTCAACACGATCCGCGTTAGCACCAACAGTCTGCGCGAGCCTTATTATTCCTACTATTATCAACCTCGCGGCTATTCGCTAAAAGAGCTTTTCCGGTCTATCGCGATCGCCAAGCAAGCCGGGGGTTTTGTCTCGATCAATTATCTTTCGATGCCAGGATTTACGGACTCCGAAGATGAATTTGAGGCGCTGGTGGATGCTCTCGAACGCGCCTTGATCGACATGGTGCAGTGGAGGAACCTGAACTACGACCCACTTCATTATTTCAGAGATTTGAAAATTTTTCCCGGAGGTCTTCGGCTGATTGGCATGAAAAAACTGATCGACCGGGTACGGAAAAAATTTCCCCACTTGCTCACCGGGTATTTTAATCCGCGTCCCAAGACAGTCAAGCAAGCGCTGCGTTCTAATGCCGTGGTAAGATAACTGGCATGAATCCTGGATTTGTTCACCTTCACGTGCACTCCAACTACAGCTTGCTGGACGCCGTTTGCCGTTTGGAGGATCTGGCCCAAACGGCCAAGGGCTACGGCATGTCCGCTTTGGCGGTGACGGACAATGGCAATCTGTTTGGCGCCATTGAATTTTATAATGCCTGTCGCAAAGCCGGCGTAAAGCCTATCCTGGGCGCCGAAGTTTATGTGGCGCCTGAAAGCCGTTTTGAGCGTGCCACCCGCGGTTTGCAAGGCGCCTCGTATCCGCTGGTTCTTCTTTGCAGCAATGAAATCGGTTATAAAAATCTTATCGCGCTTGTCAGCATCGGCTATCTCGAAGGTTTTTATTATCGTCCGCGTGTCGACAAAGAAGTATTGAAGAAGCATTCCCAGGGACTTATTTGCCTGTCCGGCGGACTTCGCGCCGAAATTCCGCATTTGCTCAACATCGGTCAAATGGAAAAAGCGCGTCATGCCGTGCGCGAACACATGGATATTTTTGGCAAAGACAACTATTTCATTGAAATTATCCGTAGCGGGATTCGCGAGCAAGAGCGCGCCAACCAAGAGCTGGTAAAACTGGCCAATGAAATGGGATTGGGACTGGTCGCTGCCAATGATGTTCATTATTTGAAGCGCGAGTATCAGCGCGCGCACGAAGTGCTGGGCTGCATCCAGTCGCAGACCACGCTGGATGACACCAACCGCATGCGTTCGAATGTGGACGAGTTTTATTTCAAAAGTCCCGAAGAAATGAGCCTTCTTTTTAAGGACCTGCCGGAGGCGATTTCAAACACGGTGAAGATCGCCGATCGTTGCGAGCTTGAACTGGATTTCACCAAAACGCACGTTCCGCAGTTCATTCCCCCGGTGGGAAAAAACCAGGAACAATATTTGCACGAGCTCGTGAGGGCAGGTTTGAAAAAGCGATATGAACCCATCACGGATGTCATTGAGCAACGGGTGAATCATGAGCTTTCGGTGATTCAAAAAAGCGGCTACACCAGCTATTTTCTCATCGTGTGGGATTTTGTGCGTTTTGCCAAAGAAAATGGCATCCCGGTGGGTCCGGGTCGTGGCTCGGCCGCCGGCAGCGTGGTCAGCTATTCGCTTGGGATCACGGATATCGACCCGTTACGCTATGATTTACTGTTCGAGCGATTCTTGAATCCCGAACGCATCTCGATGCCCGACATTGACATTGATTTTTGTTACGAGCGTCGTGACGAGGTGATTCAATATGTGACGGAAAAATACTCCAAGGACAACGTGGCGCAAATCATTACATTCGGAACGATGATGGCCAAGGCCGTGATTCGAGACGTTGCGCGCGTGATGGCCATCCCGTACACGGAAGCCGATCGGATCGCAAAACTAATTCCGACCGAGCTGGATATCACCATCGAAGATGCCCTGGAGCGCGAGCCGGAGCTGAAAACACTTTATAAAACCAATCCTCAAATCACCCAGCTCATCGACACGTCGCGCATTTTGGAAGGGACCAGTCGCCACGCTTCAACTCATGCGGCCGGGGTCGTGATCAGCGAAAAACCGCTGCGTGAGCACGTACCGCTTTTTAAGACCGGGGATGGGCAGATTTCCACGATGTTCGCGATGGAATCACTCGAAAAAATTGGCATGCTCAAAATGGATTTCCTCGGCCTTCGCACGCTCACCGTGATCGACGACACGCTTAAAATCATCAAACGCATCCAGAAAAAAGAGCTGCCATGGCCTGATATTCCTCTGGAGGATAAAAAAACTTTCGATCTTTTGCGCGACGCGCAGTCTATTGGCGTGTTCCAACTTGAAAGTTCGGGCATGCGCGATATTCTGAAAAAACTCAAGCCCGACAAATTTGAGGATCTGATCGCGGTGTTGGCGCTTTACCGTCCGGGCCCGATCGGCTCCGGCATGGTGGATGAGTTTATCAAGCGCAAACATGGAATTATCTCGATCGTCTACGATCACCCCATGCTGGAGACGATCCTGAAGGACACCTATGGAATCATTGTTTTCCAAGAACAGATTATGAAAATCGTCAACGTGCTTGCGGGCTTTTCGCTGGGCAAGTCGGACTCTTTGCGCCGCGCGATTTCGAAGAAAAAAGAAGACGTGATGCATGAAGCGCGCAATGATTTCGTCGAGGGGTGCGCAAAAAATAAAATCGACAAAAAAATCGCAGACAAGATTTTCAATTTTATCGTGCATTTCGCCGGATACGGTTTCAATAAAAGCCATTCGGCGGCTTATGCGATGATTTCGTATCAAACGGCTTATTTGAAAGCCAATTATCCCGTGGAATTCATGACCGCACTTCTCTCCAGCGAAAAAGACAACACCGACAAAGTGGTGTTGTACATCGATGAAGCCAAGCGCATGGGACTCAAAGTGCTGCCGCCGGACGTGAACGAAAGTTTTCCCCAGTTCACCGTGGTGGGTGCCGATACGATCCGCTTCGGGCTGTCCGCCGTAAAAAATGTGGGGCAAACGGCCATCGATGCGGTGATTCAAGGCCGTATCAAACAAAATCGTTTTAAATCATTTTATGATCTGACCGAAAACGTGGATTTGCGCGTAGTCAACCGAAAAGTGCTGGAAAGCCTGATCAAATGTGGCGCTTTTGACACCACGGGGCTTCACCGTTCGCAGCTGTTTGAAATATTGGACAAAGCTCTGGCGCGTTCCGGTGACATTCAAAAAGACCGCGAACGAGGGCAGATTTCATTTTTTGATTCGTTCGACAAACAATCCGAAAACGCGCAAAGCGTTCCCGACGTCCCCGAATGGCCGGACAACGTGCGCTTGGCTTACGAAAAAGAAATGCTCGGGTTTTATGTCACCGGCCATCCGTTGGACCGTTATAAAAAGGAACTCAAAAGTTATTCGACGGTCAACACCGTCTCCATTGCCAAGCGCCGCGATGGCGAAGATGTGGTGATCGGAGGTTTGGTGAACAAGCTCAAATTCACGCAGACCAAGAAAAATAACGAAAAAATGGCGATTGTGACGCTCGAGGACCTGGAGGGTTCTATCGAAACGCTAGTTTTTCCGCGCACGTTCAAAGAGCATGGCCAACATTTGCAGAAAGATGCCATTGTCTTTTTCAAAGGCAACGTGGATAAAAAAGAACAGACCCCCAAGCTGCTGGTGAATGAAATTACGCCCCTGGCCGATGCGCACAAAAAATTCACTCGCAGCATTCATGTGCGGCTGGTGACTAGTTCTTCCGAAGAGGATAAGATGAAAAATTTGCAGCAGATTCTATCCCAGCATCCGGGGTCGACGCCTGTTTATCTCGAGTTCTTCGACAAGAATAATATTCGCTCTCAAATGTTGGTGGATCGCAGCTTGTTCGTGCAAGCCAATGAGACTTTGGTCGCTTGCCTGCAACAAGCGCTTGGAGAGGAAGCAGTGAGTTTAAGGATGTAACCTTTGGCGTCGCACTTCTGAGGCGTCCAAGGAGCGTCGGATGGGGCAAGATAAACGTCAATGCCGGAGTTTACCAACAAGGAGATCCACCATGTTCTGTCATAAATGCAAATGCTGCAATCTTAGCTGGCTGTCCGGATTCTTTGCTTTGGCGGCGGTCGTTCACATCGTCCGCCTGATATCCCGTGCCCAGGTCCAGATCGGCGACTGGGCGGTACCGATGAACGTGAGCATTGGCGTGGCCATCGTGGCCGGCGTGCTGTCGCTTATCCTCTGCAAAAAAAGCTGCGCGTCGTGCAACTGCTCGGGCGGGACGAAGGCAATATAGGTTAGTCGATAGACAATTTTCTGAAATATTTTTGAACGGAAACGGCACCTTTCATCGTCTAGTAATATGGGTAGAGTTATTGTTATACTACTAACATGAAATATATTTTGACCGGGAAGAAGCTAAGGAAAATGATTCAAATCAAAACACAAGTTCTTCGAGGCGATTCCAAAGAAGTTCTTAAAAACTATCCCAAAAACTCTATCGATCTGATTGTTACGTCTCCCCCTTATGCTGATCGCCGTATAAAAACGTACGGAGGTACTAAGCCGGAGGAATATGTCGACTGGTTTTTGCCGATCAGCGCGGAGCTTTTGAGGGTCTTAAAACCAACCGGTACTTTTGTGCTCAATATTAAGGAGAAGGCAGAGCATGGTGAGCGGCATACGTATGTTCTTGAATTAATTTTGGCTTTGCGTAAACAGGGTTGGCTCTGGACCGAAGAATTTATATGGCACAAGAGAAATTGCTATCCGGGCAAATGGCCCAATCGATTTCGAGACGCATGGGAACGTTTGCTTCAATTCAATAAGACTCGTGAGTTTAAAATGTATCAAGAAGCTGTTATGGTTCCTGTCGGAGATTGGGCAAAACAGCGTCTTAAAAACTTAAGTGAGACAGATCGTGTCCGGGACCCGGCAAAGAATGGAAGCGGTTTCGGCAAGAACATATCCAACTGGCTTGACCGTGATAAAGTTTATCCCACAAATGTGTTAAGACTTGCCACGGAGTGCAGTAACAAGAACCACAGCGCTGCCTTCCCGGAAGCTTTACCCGAATGGTTTATAAAATTATTTACCAAAGAAGGGGGCATGGTTCTAGATCCGTTTATGGGGTCTGGGACGACATTAAGCGCTGCAAAGAAATTAAGACGTAATTCCGTAGGCATTGATTTATCTTCGGAATATTGCAAAATGGCTGAGAAGTATTTAGCAAATACGGAAACATATTTGTTTAACGGAAATGGAAAATATGAAGAAATTGAAGCCGGCTCAGATCGTTAAATATGTCGAGACCAATGTTTCAACATTCCATCACAAGCGCCTGCTGAGTTTATCCCATCTAAAATTAGACAAAATCCTGAAGAGGAAAAATCCATACCTATTCAAAGCAAAGAACATTACGACGGCCCAAGATTTGGTTAAGACTTTGATGGATGCGCATCTGTGAAAAACAAATCAAAGTCCAAATCGGCGGCTGTTCCCCGGGTCGATCCGTATTTAGATGGCCTGATGGCCAAATTGCTGGAGCGGCTCGTCAGTTTAGAAAAAAAGATGGATACCGTGATCGCTCAGAACCAGCCCAAACCTTTTCAGAGCCCCGAAGCCAAACAGCCGCCTCGCCGAGGTAGGGTCTTATACGAGGCGATCTGCGCGGACTGCCATAAAGTGTGCGAGGTTCCTTTCAAGCCTTCCGAAGATCGCGCGGTCTATTGCAAGGAGTGTTTTGCCAGACGCAAGTCCGGTGCTGCGGGCAAGGCCTATCCCGTTCTTACGCTGGTTGCAATGCCTCCGAAGATGCCACCGGTACGCGGTACGCCCCAAAAAGCAAAAAAGAGTCAGCTGGCCAAAAAGGCGAAAAAGAAGAAATAATTTAGCGTTTATTAACCGAACGACCAGGCCCCAAGGAAACACGATGGCTAAACCCGCCAGCACCAACTGCCGGAAAGATATTTCACGTGTCCTACGAGACAAGGCGCGGCTGCGCCGAGATCAGTTGAAGGCGTCAAAGCCAAAAGGTGGGTTTCGCCCCAATGCCCCTTCGGCCCATGAGTTACTGGCTTATCAAAAGCGAGCCCAAGGAGGAAGGCGCCTGGGTGCATTGACACCGTAAGTGCTTGTGTGATAATATCCTACAGAGTTTTTTTTGAGGGGAATTTCATCCACGTCAAGGAGGATGGCATGGCGATCACAAAAAAAGACATTGTGCTCAAAATTTCAAGCGAAACCAATATTAAGCAAATCGATGTAAAGCGTGTCGTACAAAGCACTCTCGACAAAATTACCGAGTATCTGGCTACGGGGCAAACAGTAGAGCTTCGCAATTTCGGTATTTTCAAGATCAAATCCCGCCGCGGTCGTCTGGGACGCAATCCTCGCACCGGCCAGGAAGTGCCGGTACCTCCAAAAAAAGTGGTGGTATTCAAACCCGGTTTGATCATGAAAAGAGACGTGAAATAGTTCCTAACCTCAATACCTAGGGCTCGTTACGGGTCATCCGTTTTTACTTTATTCCCATGACTACATCCAGAATACAACGTTTGAGAGGCACGCACGATATTTTCGGCGACCCAGCAAGGCTTTTCCAGAAAATGGAAGCCACCGCCCGGAAAATATTCCACCGTTTTGGGTTTGAAGAACTTAGAACCCCGATTTTGGAAGAAAAAGAACTTTTTGCGCGGGCGCTTGGCAGCGAAACGGACGTGGTGCAGAAAGAAATGTACGAATTTTTGGACCGTTCAAAAACTCATGTTGCCCTGCGGCCGGAGGGAACGGCGGGCGTGGTGCGCGCGTATTTGGAGAATAATTTTGACAAGAACGAAGGGCTTTGCAAATTCTACTATCTGGGGCCGATGTTTCGCAGTGAGCGGCCACAAGCCGGCCGGCTGCGGCAGTTTCATCAAATCGGCGTCGAACAACTGAATACGGATAGTCCTTACGCCGATGCGGAAACGATTCATGCCCTCACTGTTTTTTTGGACCAGGTCGGAGTGACGGGTTATCAAGTGAAGCTGAATAATCTCGGAACTTTCGAGGAAAGACGTCATTTTAAGGAGAAGCTTAAAGAGTATTTTGAGCCAAAAAAACAAAAGCTTTGCGAAGATTGCGTTCACCGACTGCAAAAAAATGTTTTTCGCATCTTGGATTGCAAAGTGCAGTCCTGCAGAGAAATCATCACTCACTCGCCGCCCATTCATGATTTTCTAACCGATGAAAGCGTCAAACACCATCAGATTGTTTTGTCGGCATTAAAATCCGCCGGCATTGACTATAAAATCGATCCGTACATGATACGGGGGTTGGATTATTACACAAAAACAGTTTTTGAAGTATCCCATCCAAAACTGGGGGCGCAGGACGCGCTGGCGGCCGGAGGGCGGTATGACGCGCTCATCGAATCTTTCGGTGGAAATCCCTCGGGAGCCGTGGGTTTTGCTGCTGGCATGGAACGGCTGGTGATGTGTTTGGGTTCCCCGGACGAACATTTCACGAAAGCGGAAAACTCTTTTTTTATTGTCACATTGGGTGAGGCCGCCTTTCTCGAAGGGTTTAAAATGATGTCGGCGCTTCGCGCCAGCGGCATCCGCATTTCCATGGATTTATCTCCCAAGTCCATGAAAAGCCAAATGCGCCTTGCAGACAAAATGAAAAGCCGTTTTACGCTGATTTTGGGAGACAATGAATTGCAAAACGGAAACTTTGTTTTGAAAAACATGGAAAAAGGAACACAAGAAACGTTTCCGATAGCCGACGTGCTTAAAACTTTGTCCGGCCAAGGCATTTCGTGAAGACCTCCTTGCGAACGCATACCTGCGGTGAGCTCACCGAGAAAAATATCGGCCAAACAGTGACATTGTTCGGGTGGGTGGACTCAATCCGCGATCATGGCGGCCTTGCGTTTATCGATCTTCGTGATCGTTATGGAAAAACACAAGTCGTTGCGGGCGAAGAGCTCAAAAAAAACATGGGAGGCGGAAAGTACAAATCCGAGCACTGCATTGCCATCGAAGGCACCGTGCAGCGCCGCCCCAAAGGCACTGAAAATCCAAATCTTGTGTCCGGGCAAATCGAAGTGACCGATGCCCACATCGTCGTCAAAAATGGCATGGAGATGAACAGCCACGCTTCACCACTTCCGTTCGAGGTGCAGAAAAGTCAGGAGACCCACGAGGAGCTTCGTTTGAAATACCGCTATCTGGATCTTCGCAACCCCGCTGTGCAAAAAAATCTTTTCACACGTCATCAGGTTTATCAAATCGTCCGCCGAGTGCTGGACACCGAAAGCTTCATCGAAGTGGAAACGCCCATTTTGACAAAGTCTACGCCAGAAGGCGCAAGGGATTACCTCGTCCCCAGCCGCGTGAATCAGGGAGAATTTTATGCGCTGCCGCAGTCGCCGCAGCTTTTTAAGCAACTATTGATGGTGTCCGGCTTTGATCGTTATTTCCAAATCGCCAAATGTTTTCGTGACGAGGACCTGCGCGCCGACCGGCAGCCCGAATTCACGCAGCTGGACATGGAAATGTCTTTTATCGACCAGGAAGATATTTTTGCGGTGGTGGAAAAAGTGTGCAAGGCAGTTTTTAAGGACGTGCTGGCACAGGATCTGAAAACACCTTTTACGCGGCTTTCCTATCAGGAAGCCATGGCACGTTACGGCACGGACAAGCCGGATCTGCGTTTTGGAGTCGCCATCGAAGATGTCTCGCCCCTAGTAAAAAATTCGGAGTTTAGAGTTTTTAAAGAGGCTATTTCAAAAACCGCAGGAGCCGTGTTGGGTCTTTGCATCCCCAAAGCGGAAGCCTCGCGCAGCGATATCGATACGCTAACGGAGTTTGCCAAGGCCGAGGGCGCTTTGGGGTTGGCTTATTTTAAAATGGAACAGGATAAACTGGAATCGCCGATAGCCAAATTTTTTACGCCGCAAATTTTGGATGAAATCAAAAATAAATTTGGCGCCGCAAACGGCGACCTGATTGTTTTTGTGGCGGATGATCGCGCCAAAGGGCAAAAGGTTCTGGGCGCGCTCAGGCTTTATGCGTCGAAATGGAAAAATTGGATCAAACCTGGCAGTTTTCATTTTAGCTGGATTACGGAGTTTCCTTTGTTCAAACGCAATGAAGAAGAAAAAAGATGGGAAAGCGAACACCACCCCTTCACATCGCCGCATATGGCCGACTGGACAAAGCACAAACCTGCCGGCGAGTTCGAGAAGATCCGCTCTAGCGCTTATGATTTGATCTTGAATGGCAACGAAATTGCCTCCGGCTCGATCCGTATTTTCCAAAAGGAGCTTCAGCGCGAGATTTTTAAAACCATCGGACTTGATGAAAAAGAGGCCGAGAACCGTTTCGGATTTCTGCTCAAGGCGTTTGATTTTGGACCGCCACCGCACGGGGGGATCGCGCTGGGCATTGACCGCCTGATCGCGCTGTTGTTGGGACTGTCCAGTATCCGCGAAGTGATCGCGTTTCCTAAAAATCAGAAAGCCGTGGATCCGATGACCCAGGCACCTTCGCCGGTGGACGAGCGGCAGCTCAAAGAACTGGGAATAAAAATTCGTTGATCGATGTCCGTTTGGATCGCGGCATTCGCACTGTCAGCGCTTTGTGGGTGCGGCGGATCGTGCAGAAAACATTGAATTTCGAAAAATCCAAAACAGCCGGCGTCGGTGTGCTGGTAACGGATAATCAACGCATCCGGCGATTGAATAAAATTTTCTTAAAACACGATTATGCCACGGACGTGATCTCGTTTGGGCTCGGCAAAAAAGATCTGCCCGGAGAAGAAAAAAACAATTTAGGCGATTTGGCGGTTTCCTCGGAAATGGCGCGACAAATGTCCCGAAAACTCGGCCTGTCTTTTCGCCAGGAGCTGGCGAGGTATCTGGTTCACGGCACACTTCACCTTTTGGGTTATGATGACCGGAAAAAAAGAGATTATCAAAGAATGCACCAGCGGCAGGAGGAGATTTTGAGGGGTATGTTCGGAGAATTCTTTTGAGAAAACGTTCCTTTCTACATAGCCTGAACAACGCGGTGGAAGGCTTCATTCATGTGTTGCGTCATGAACGCAACATGCGCGTGCATTTTCTTTTCGCTTTTTTAGTGCTGCTTGTCGCTTTTTTTCTTGGGGTCCGCCGTGTGGACTGGCTGATTCTTTGTTTGGCGACGTGTCTGGTGTTGATGGCGGAGATGATCAACACGGCGATCGAGGAGATGCTCAACCTGCTGCATAGCAAGTATCATCCGACGGTCGGACTCATCAAAGACATTTCAGCCGGCATGGTGCTCGTGGCCGTGATGAATGCGCTGATTCTCTCCTTTTTCATTTTTTCAAAATACTGGATGTTGCCGATAGAGTTTCTGGTGACACGATTGCGACATTCGGCGGGGTACCTCATGTTCATCTCCGTGTTGGTGGCCGTATTTCTGGTGATTTATGGCAAAGCATTCGGGAAAAAAGGCACGCCGCTGCGCGGAGGCGTCGTGAGCGGGCACTCGGCCGTGGCATTTTCCCTCTGGACGGTGTTGGTGTTTGCCCAGACCAACCTTTTTGTGGTGGGGGTCGGTTTTTTGTTGGCTACCCTGGTCGCCCAAAGTCGTTTACGCTCCAAAATCCATTCGTTTTGGGAAGTGGTGGCGGGTGCTGTGATCGGTGTTTGCGTCACGGCATTTTTTTTCAAGCTGTTCCTATGATTCGGTAAAAAAAGATAAAGAGGATAAAAATGTTAAAAAAATTTCGCGGCCATTTTTTTTCGGGCCTTGTGATTTTAGCGCCCTTTTTTCTCACCGTCCTTGTTATCGGATATCTGGTCAAACTCACGGACGCTTTTGTGGTCAATCCGGTGTTTCGCCTGTTGCCGTCGGATACGGTCGACGCGCAGTCCAAAATCATTTTGGCTAAAATCGCGATTTTTTTGTGCGTCACGGTATTTGTGGCGTGTTTGGGTTTTGCGGCAGAAAAATTCATTCTGCGGAAGATGCTGCAAGGTGGTGAGTCTTTTTTGAGAAGTATTCCCATTTTTAGTAAAGTGTACATTTCATTCCGGGATATTGCGCAGGCTTTTTTTGGCGATAAAGCCGGTGTTTTCAAGCGCGTGGTCTTTATTGAATATCCGCGAAAAGATATTTATTCAATGGGTTTTGTGACTCAGGAAAAGTCCTGGGAACTTTCAGAAAAAACCGGTAAAACCCTTGTGAGCGTCTTCGTGCCGTCGCCGCCGAATCCGGCCACGGGGTTTTTTATTTTCGTGCCCAAAGAGCAAATCATCGAGCTTGGCGTGACGGTGGAGGAAGGAATTAAACTCGTGATCTCCGGCGGAGCGGCGCTGCCGTTGAGTAAGAAAGTCTGATGTTGTGCTTGGCACCAACGGGTGATGCCGAAGGGGAGGCCTTCGCCGCGCGCAAGAATGAGCACGGCGGAGTCCCGCAGGCGGCAGGACCCGTTAGTAGTACGCCGCAAGAATTTTTAAATTTGTGAGACGTTACAGATGAGCCCCACAAAAACACTGGCTTTTATACTCAAGACGCAGGACTATCGCGATACGAGTTTGCTGGGTGATTTTTATACGCGCGAGCATGGACGGGTGCGGGGGATTGTCAAGGGCATCCGTGATGCCCGCGCGCGTTTTGGCAGCACGCTTGAGCCCTTTTCGCTCAATGAAATTTTGTTTTATAAGAGAAAGCGCGGCGGGGACCTGCACCTGGTGACTCACGTGGAACTGGTCGAGGATTTTTCCGGGGTGCGGGAGGATCTGGAGCGGTTGGCGACGGCGAGTTACTGTTTGGAGCTTTTGTCCGAACTGGTCGAGCCGGAACAGCCGGAAGAGGTTATTTTTGAACTTTTAAAGGACACGCTTCTTTTTTTATCCACTGATGCCTCGTGCAAGCGCGGCGCAAGGATTTTTGAGGTCAAGCTGCTGGACGTTTTGGGGTTGATGCCGGAGATCAAGGCTTGCGTGATGTGCCACCAGCCCGTCGAAGACCCGATTTATTTCAATACGACGATCGGTGGCATTCATTGTAAAGATTGTGCTGTCAAAAACAAGGTGTTTTTGAACGGCTCCAGTCAGTCGGTTTCGAAAGGAACGCTTTTGTTCTTGCGTCACGCGCAGCGCTCGCCACTCAAAGATTTATACCAGGTGAAAGTTTCACAGGAAGTGGGCGGCGAGTTGGAGAAACTTTTAAGGCGCTTTACAGATTATCATTTGTCCCATAAACTAAAGTCCCTCATATTCATGGAAAAAATGGGATATTCAGCGTGATGAGATGATTTACTTTCAGGATCTGATTGCCCGGCTGTCGGACTATTGGGCGCAAAAAGGCTGCACTATTTTACAGCCGTACGACATGGAAGTAGGCGCCGGCACTTTTCATCCGGCCACTTTTTTTGGATCGCTGGGACCCAATCCATCGAATGTAGCCTACGTGCAACCCACACGACGTCCGACCGATGGACGCTATGGTGAAAATCCGCTGCGCACGCAGCATTACTATCAATACCAGGTGATATTAAAGCCCTCTCCCAAACAAGCGCAGGACCTGTATCTGGACAGCTTACGGTCGGTCGGCTTGAAACTCGAAAATCACGACATTCGATTCGTGCAGGATGATTGGGAGTCGCCGACCTTGGGCGCCTCAGGGCTTGGCTGGGAAGTGTGGCTGGACTCGCTGGAGGTGACGCAATTTACTTATTTTCAGCAAATGGCGGGTTTCACGCTCAGCCCCATTTCTTGTGAGATCACATATGGACTTGAGCGCATTTGTATGTTTTTGCAGGGCAAACACGATTTGTTCGAGCTGCAATGGTCCAAGGACATGAAGTACGGCGAGCTTCGCAAACATTTTGAAGTCGAATACTGCCGCTATAATTTTGAAGCCAGCGACACCACACTTTTGCTTGAGTTATTTGAAAAATACGAAATGGAAGCCAAGCGCCTTCTGGGGGCAGAGCCAACGCCTAAGGCGCTGGTGCTGCCCGCTTACGAATGGACGCTCAAAACTTCGCATGTTTTCAACATGCTCGACGCGCGCGGGGCGGTCAGCGTGAACCAGCGCCCGACCTATATTGCGCGCGTGCGCAATCTGGCAAAAAAATGCGCGCAGTGCCACCTAATGAACACTCATCCGGAGTCTATTTTGGTGCAAAAATGAAAACCGATAAAAATTTAAGGAATCTTGTTTTCGAAATTGGCACCGAGGAACTGCCTGCCACTCATCTCGCCGATATTTTTGAATCCCCCGCGGAAAACAGCCTTAAAACCAAGTGGGAGAAAGCGTTCGAAAATAACCGCATCGAGTTCCAGCGTGCCGAGGTTTGGGCAACGCCACGCCGGTTGGTGTTTTACCTCGAAGGAGTGGCTTCTTCGCAAACGCCGCATGACCAACTGACAAGGCTGATGACCGACGCCGAGGCTTATGACGACAAACGAAAACCCACCGAAAAGTTCCTGACGATTTTAAAACACCGCAATGTTTCTCTTGGCCAGACCGTGGTCGAGGAATTCAATGCAAAACCCTACGTGTACATCAAAAAAGCCGAAGGGGTGCAAAAAACGGTTACGATTCTTCCAAGAATTTTAGAAACGTTCGTACCGACGTTGTCGTTTCCGAAAAACATGAAATGGGACGAATCGGGCCTTTATTTCGCGCGGCCGATACGTAGCACGCTTTGTTTTTACGGCGCCCAGTGCGTGCGCTATAAAATCGGTAGCACGCCTTCGGATGACAAAACATTTATTTTTTCCAAATCTAAACGAAGCGCTCATCTGGTCACGGACGTGTCGGCTTATTTCAGGGTTTTGAAAAAACAGGGTGTTTGCCTGGACCCGGAAGAAAGAAAAAAAATGATACAGGCCATTCTCGACGGGCTTGCCAAGACCTTTCACGGGAAATTGTACGACGACCCCTTTCTTTTGAATGAGGTGAATTTTCTCGTCGAAAATCCTCAAGGATTGACCGCGCCATTTAACGAGCAGTTTCTGAAACTTCCTCTGGAAGTGCTCACCGTCAGCATGGCCAGAAAACAGCGTATCTTCGGACTGGTCGGCAAAGACCAGAATCTGTTGCCCCGTTTTTTGGCGATCGCAGACCGGCCCATGAGCGAAAAGCAGCGAAAACTCATCTCGCAGAACTACGAAAATATTTTGCACGCGAAACTGCAGGACAGCCTCTTTTTTTACCGCGAGGACTTAAAAATTCCTCTGGAGAAAAAAAGAGAAGAGCTCAAAAATCTGATATTTCTAAAAAATGCGGGATCGATGTTCGACAAATCGGAGCGTCTGGAACAACTGGCTGAATTTTTGGGCTCACAACTATTGAGTGACGAGGAAGTGCCGGTGGTTAAACGCGCCGCCCGTTTTTCAAAAGCGGATCTGTTGACTCAGATGATTGGCGAATTTCCGGAGCTGCAAGGGATCATGGGACGGTATTATGCGAAAGCCAACGGCGAATCCGAGTCTGTCACAACGGCAATCGGAGAGCAGTATTTGCCGCGCACGGTCAGCGACCGATTGCCTTCCACGAGGCCCGGCGCCCTGCTTTCAATGTTGGATAAGGCGGATTTAATCGTCGCCTGCCATTTGCTGGATCTTACGCCGACCAGCAGCGCCGATCCCTATGGATTGCGACGCAGCGGAGCGGCGATTGTCAAGATCGCGCTAGACAAGAGTTATCGGTTTTCTTTGCCGCAGCTGATCGGCAAGATCCTGTCGTTACACCCCACGAGCCATCCGAAGCATTCACGCGAGAAAATCGAACAGCAGCTATGCGATAAGGCCGGATTTTTCTGGGATCGTTTCAGAGGAGTGGTAGTCGGCAATGAACTTGGGGGAGACGTGGTGGACGCAGCCATGGGTGTCGGAAAATATCAAATATGCGAGGGCTTTGTAGAAGTACACCAGCGTGCGCTGAAAATCGAGGCCATACGCCGCGAGGCCGTCAAGCGTCCTGTGGATACAAACGGCAAGCCGCATTATTTTTATCAAGCTTGTAAGGTCATGGAGCGCACGCACAATATCCTAAAGGGTTGCGATCCCCAATCGTTGCCACCCAAGCCTAACCAGGCGCTGTTTGCCGAGCCGCTTGAACATGCGGTGATGGAGAAATTTGAGCAAAATGAAGCGGCAATTTCAAATGCCAAGAAAGAAGAGGATTTTGCTAAAGCGACAAGCTTGTATGCCGGGGCGTTTTTTGATATCCTGAACGAGTTTTTTGATAAGGTTTTTATTAATGCTGAAGATTTAAGTGTTCGAAAAAATCGCCTGTCGCTTTTGAAAAGCGTCAAAGAGCTTTATGCCTGGGACATCGCCGATTTGTCTAAGATTCAAGAAAAGTTTTAAAAAATAACCGTTAAAAAGGGAGAAAGAATGATCGTGATGACCGAAGATAAAACAAAAAAAGAAGCGAGCCCCAATTTAACCAAAAAATATGTGTATTTTTTCGGGGATGGCAAAGCGGAGGGAACCAAGGATCAAAGGATCCTTCTTGGGGGCAAAGGTGCCAACCTGGCCGAAATGACAAATCTTGGGATTCCCGTGCCGCCGGGTTTTACAATTTCCACTGTGGCCTGCAAAGAATTTTATGCGCTGGGTGGCAAGTGGCCTCAGGGGCTTCTTGAGGAAATTCAGGCCAATATGAACAAACTGGAAACGTCTACGGGCAAGACGTTTGGTTCGCGCCAAAATCCTCTGCTTGTTTCCGTGCGAAGCGGCGCGGCCGTTTCTTTGCCGGGCATGATGGACACCATTTTAAATTTGGGTCTTTCCGATCAAACCGTGAAAGGTCTCATCGAGAAATCAGGCAATGACCGTTTTTCCTACGACGCTTACCGTCGTTTTATTCAGATGTTCAGCAACGTCGTGCTGGAGCTGGACCATCATGGATTTGAGCATATTCTGGCGGCAAAAAAGAAAAAACTGAAAATAACGCAGGACACGGAGCTGAACGCCGAGGCGTTGAAGCAACTGGTTGCCGAATACAAAGCTCATGTCAAAAAATGCACGAAAAAAGATTTTCCCCAAGATCCCGCGCAGCAACTCAAACTCGCCTGTGACGCGGTGTTTAAATCATGGAACAACCAGCGTGCCATCACGTATCGCAATCTCAGCAAAATTCCGCATGATCTGGGCACTGGGGTCAACGTGCAGTCGATGGTTTTTGGAAATATGGGCAATACCAGCGGCACCGGCGTGGCTTTCACCCGAGATCCGGGAACCGGAGAGAAAAAGTTTTTCGGCGAGTTTTTGATGAACGCACAAGGCGAGGACGTGGTGGCTGGCATCCGCACGCCAAACCCGATTCGCGAGCTCAAGGACAAGATGCCGGAAGCTTATGCGCAGCTCGAGCAAATCTACCAGCGCCTGGAAAAACATTTCCGCGACATGCAAGACCTCGAATTTACTATTGAGGACAAGAGGCTCTATTTGCTGCAAACCCGCAATGGCAAACGATCTGCCGCCGCAGCCGTCAAAATCGCCTGCGACATGGTGCGTGAAGGCATGATCACCAAGGATGTCGCTCTTCTGCGCGTCTCGCCGGATCAGCTTGATCAGCTACTGCACCCGACGATAGATCCGAAAATAAAATACAAGCCGCTCGCGAAGGGGCTGCCGGCATCGCCAGGCGCGGCCGTTGGGCAGGTGGTTTTCAACGCCGAAGACGCCATTGATGGGGCAAAAAAAGGAAAGCCAACAATCCTGGTGCGCCAGGAAACTTCTCCCGAGGATGTCGGCGGCATGGCCGCTGCGGAGGGGATTTTGACGGCCACGGGTGGCATGACCAGTCACGCGGCGGTTGTTGCGCGCGGTATGGGAAAATGCTGCGTGGCCGGTTGCGGCGGGATACACATCGATGAAAAAAACGGCAACTTTACCACCCAAGATTTCACGGGCAAGACGCTCAAAATAAAAAAAGGTGATTTCATTACTTTGAACGGTTCCACCGGCGAAGTGATCGTGGGACAAGCAAAGTTGGTGAATGCCGAGCTCGGCAATGATTTCAGGCAGTTCATGGAATGGGCAGATGGTCATCGCAAGCTCAAAGTGCGCACCAACGCCGACACGCCGGATGACGCGAAGATCGCGCGTGATTTCGGCGCCGAAGGCATCGGGCTTTGCCGCACCGAGCATATGTTTTTCGGAGAAAATCGCCTGAGGGCGGTGCGCGAAATGATTTTGGCCAAGGATGAAGCTGCGCGCATCAAGGCGTTGGCAAAACTCCAACCGCTTCAAAAAGGCGACTTTAAGGGTATTTTCAAAGCGATGGCGGGACTGCCCGTCACGATTCGTCTTTTGGATCCACCCCTGCATGAATTTTTGCCCAAAGGTGATAAAGAAATGAAAAAAGTCGCCAAGGATCTCAAGATTTCGGTCAAGGACCTCGAGAAAAAAGTGCTGCAACTTCACGAAGTCAATCCGATGCTGGGGCATCGCGGTTGCCGTTTGGCGGTGACCTATCCCGAGATCTACCGCATGCAGTCCCAGGCGATTTTCGAGGCCGCTTGCGACCTTGCCAAAGAAGGGCTTCGCGTTGTTCCGGAGATCATGATTCCGCTGGTCGGCATTCTAGGCGAATTCCAGTTCACCAAAAAGGACGTGATCAGTGTCGCCGAAGAAGTCATGAAGCGTCGCAAAGTAAAAATTGATTATTTGGTGGGAACGATGATTGAAATTCCGCGCGCGGCGCTGATCGCCGATGATATCGCCAAAGAAGCCGAGTTCTTCAGTTTTGGCACCAACGACCTGACGCAGATGACATTCGGATTTTCGCGCGACGATATCGGGAAGTTCCTTCCTTATTATATTGAACGCGAACTTCTCAAAGTCGATCCATTTGTGTCCATCGATCAAACGGGCGTAGGACGGTTGATTGAAATGGCTGTTGCCAGTGGCCGAAGAGTGAAGCCCAATCTCAAAATGGGTATTTGTGGCGAACACGGAGGAGATCCGGCATCGGTGGAGTTCTGTCATCGAACGAAACTGGATTATGTGAGCTGCTCTCCTTTTCGCGTGCCAATTGCGCGTTTAGCCGCCGCGCACGCAGTTTTGAAAGAGAAAAAATCCTGATAAACGGAAAGCCCGGATTTTGTGCGGATAGAATCCAGTAAAGGCCAAGGATGGATGCGCTAAAACTTTACATCAAAGACATTCGTCATATTCCGCTTCTCTCGGCGGAAGAGGAGAAAAAGGTCGCCCATAGCGTGCGCCGCGGCGATGCGCAGGCGCGCCGACTGATGGTGCGTTCCAACCTGCGACTGGTCATTAACATCGCCAAACAGTACTCCAATTATGGTGTCCCGCTTCTGGATCTGATCGAAGAGGGAAACTTGGGGCTCATGAAGGCGGTGACCAAGTTTGACCCCAAACTCGGTTACCGTTTTTCTACTTATGCGACTTGGTGGATCAAACAGCACGTCACTCGCGCATTGGCCGATCAAGGAAAGACTGTGCGTATTCCAGTTTATATGGTGGAAACGCTAGCCCGATTTCGAAAAGTGCAGGAGAAGCTTCTGCACCGATTTCGCCGAAAGCCCAAGGTTTCCGAATTGGCGCGCTCGATGAAACTTTCTGTTTCAAAAATAAAAGACCTGATGCAGTACGATCAGGGCACCACTTCGCTGGACCAACCCGTGGGCGAAGAAGGCGAAGCGTCGGTCATGGATCTTATCGAGGACCCGAATACCAACACCTCCCAGGCGCAGATGGACGGAATGCTGCGTGGGGAACGGATCGCCAATCTTTTGGGGAAAATGAGCCTGCGCGAACGTGAAATCATTGAGCTTCGCTTTGGTCTGAAGGATGGTGAAATTCACACGTTGAATGAAGCTGCCAAAAAATTCAACATCACCCGCGAACGCGTGCGACAAATCGAAATGGCAGTGCTAAAA
This sequence comes from uncultured Planctomycetia bacterium, assembly GCA_964628355.1. Lineage (GTDB taxonomy): Bacteria > Omnitrophota > Gorgyraeia > 2-02-FULL-51-18 > 2-02-FULL-51-18 > CAZVNB01. The sequence continues at coordinate 43,496 of CAZVNB010000009.1, forward strand.
AAACTCCGCGTCCTAGTCGACGCCCAATCCAAAGATCTCTAAGAGTTCATAGCGTCAATCTTCTTGATCTACCGTAAAGGGAAGATTATAATTCCAATAGACATTTTACATCTCATGTCGAGTCAAATCTTGGCAGAGTTTTTATTGGAGGAGGGGGCATGGATAATGGGCCGCGTCCTGATGGGACGGACAAGCGGAAGTTTAAACGGACCGAAGCATCTTTTTCCGTGATGTATCGCGTTCAATCTCCGAGCAACGTGAATTCCGAGATAAAAATAAAAGAGGTGGAAGCGATTGCGCACGATTTGAGCGAAGGGGGGTTGGCGTTATGGACAGATTACGAAATCCCCGTAGGTGCGGTGATGAAATTGCAATTCAAGATCTATAATGAAGAGGCAATCACGGAAAACTATCGTTCTCGAAATTTTGGGCTTTTGGCGGAGAGCCGCTACAGTTTTCGCGCAAAGGACGGTACTTATCGAATTGGGCTTCGTTTCATGAATCTCTCCGAGGCAGATCAAGATTTCATCGCGCAATATGTGAAGGCAGTTGCGCGGAAACCACCTTCCTGAGACGCCGACTCATTGGATCCTACAAGTCTTGCCGTACCTTGTCCCCCGCAGACGCGTTAGCCCAGGCGAAATTATAGACACTATCAATCTTTGCCCCGGTAGCTCAGATGGATAGAGCACAGGTTTCCTAATCGACCCGGACGGATTTTGGTTTTCCCTCTGATATTTTCTTTCCCCTCTCATTTTCGTCATTTAGCCACTTGTGCCAATTTAGATGTCTTTGGACGAATCATGCCCTTTCGTAACCCGCTATAGTCACTATTTGGACACCAAGATCGGCCACCAGAAAGTCGCTTCGGGGGGCACCCAGGCATGGGTAAGGGCGAGTAAACGTGCGGGGAAAATTGCAGAAAATTTTAGGAATTTCAATAAAATGGACGGAGATTGTTAACCGTCTGGCTATATGGTATATTTGAACCAGGGAGATTTGACCTATGGGAGTATTCCGTAAGCACGTTCAAGCGACTTTAGATGTTTTGATGTCTCAAGAAGAAGGGAAGTTTTATGCCCACTGCCTTGCCTTTGACCTCCTGGCTGAGGGCAAAAATGTGCAGGAAGCCAAGAAAAATCTTGCAGAAATGATTTTTGAGCATATCCGTTTTTTCGTAGAGAAAATCATGGAGCCCTTTATTTTCCGCCCGGCTCCTATGAAGTATTGGGACATATTGAAGATGGTTGGAAAGACAAGTCATTTCTTACCCAACTTTCCAGCAGGACTTTTACACGCCAATTCCGCAAATCGGATAACACCCTACCTGAATTCAGTGGATGCCCCAGCCTGCGCCTGATCGCGATAAAGTTCTAAAATATCGAGACCTTAGAACCAAACTTGCCCGCTTCGGGGTCACTGAAAACTCAAGCCGCGGGAAGGGCTCTCACCGCATGTTTATCAAAGTGCTGGAAGGCCGACCTGTCATCGATTTTGTAACCTGCCACAATGAAGGGGACGTTATCAGCCGCAAAGTGGTTCAACACGTCCGGGAAAAGTTTCATATCTCACTAGAGGACTTCTACGGCTGAAAAGTTTGAGCCAGGTTTTAGGCCTGGCTCGGGCCTGTTTTGGGCTAAAAATCCAGTAGTTTTGACGGGGTGGTTTTGAAGGCTTTGGCGAGTTTGGCCACAGTTTCAAGCCTTACCCCGCTGGGTGATTTTCCTTCCAAACGCTGGATATACTCAACGCTCAAATCCGAAAGTTCAGCGAGTGTTTCCTGAGTCAAACCCAGCTTTTTTCGGTGTTCACGCAAAATCTTCGCAAATCTGAGGGCCGTCTGCTTATCAGGCATAACTCAAATTCTGTCATT
>CAZVNB010000010.1:0-19619 GCA_964628355.1 uncultured Planctomycetia bacterium
TCCTGGCTGTCCGGCTTGTCAAATACCCGAAGCCCTAGTTTTTCAGCAATACGCCTGACTTCATTTTTCTTGAGCTCGCCCACCGGCAGCAAAACCTGCGAAAGCTGCTCTTGGTTTAAACCAAATAAAACATAGGACTGATCTTTATCAAGATCATTTCCCTGGCGGATAAAATAACGGTTTTGCGCCGCATCAAAACCCTTGCGCGCATAATGGCCCGTCGCAACAAAAGCCGCATCAAGTTCTTTTGCTTTTTCCGAAAGCATGCCGAACTTGATATGGTTATTGCATTCGATGCATGGATTGGGCGTTCGGCCACGAAGGTACTCCTCCACAAAATAATCAATAACCTTTTCCTTAAAACCCGCCGAAAGATCCAGAACATAGTAAGGAATGCCGATCTGTCGCGCCACCGAACGCGCGTCCTGGATATCGCGCAATGAACAACAGCCTTTGGACTTTTCATCGCGGCACTCGTCGCTGGACCAAGTCTTTAAAGTCATGCCGATCACGTCATGTCCTTGCTGCTTAAGCAAATAGGCGCACACGGAACTATCAACACCGCCGGACATGGCAACGACAATACGCTGTTTCATTGAGGCACGGAAGGAGAAAAGGTTAGGGTTGTTTAGGATCTTGTTTGGGTTTGGACTCGTCTTCGTGGCCTTCTTTAAAAGCCTTTTTGAATTCGCGAAGTCCTTCTCCCAAATTACGACCGATTTCTGGCAGACGATTGGCTCCAAATAAAAGCAGGCAAACCAAAAATATAACCAGAAGTTCTGGAAGTCCTATGCCAAACATGGGTTCCTTGGGTTGTTTAAAGGTTTATCGGGACAGAATAACTTGTTTTCTGGCCGCTGTCAAATGAGGAGCTTCTTTTAAGCCCCTCATCGAACCCTTTCCAGACAATAGTCCGCCAAATGTCGCAGACTATCTTTAAAGGCGGTCTCGGGAAGCGTGTCGAGTTCTTCCATGGATTTTTCCGCATAGTCGCGTGCTTTTTGCATTGCGCGTGGGACCACCCCTTTGGCGAGAACCAAAGAACGAACCTTCGTGTGCCCAGACGTCCCGTTTTGACTCATCTCCTGTGCCAAACTTTCGCGTTCAAAAGCGGATAAATCGGAGAATAGGTACAACAACGGAAGTGTGACTTCATTTTTATTCAAATCCAAACCAGCGGTTTTGCCCAGCGTTTCGGTTTCTCCCACCAGATCCAAGCAATCGTCGACAATCTGAAACGCCATCCCGAGGCCGAAGCCGTAACGTCCCAGGCCTTCGATATTTTCAACCGAAGTGCCGGAAAAATAGGCCCCGCCCATGCACGTGGCCTGGAATAGTGCCGCTGTTTTTTGATGGATGATTTTGAGATAGTCCGCCTCTTTCATAAAAAATTGGTTTCGCTTTTCAATCTGCTTCATTTCCCCTTCGCACATCACATGCGCGCAAGCGGCAAACGCTTGGCTGATTCGGGGATTTTCAAAGCCCGCCAAAATCAAAAAAGCTTTCGCGTACAAATAGTCCCCGCTGACAATGGAAATTTCTCGTCCCCACTTCGAGTAAACCGAAGGCTGATTGCGCCGCCATTCCGAGTCGTCAATAATATCGTCATGCACCAGCGTCGCCGTGTGAATAAGCTCGATGGCCACCGCCAAACGTATGACTTCGGAAGGAGTTCGATTTTCGACACGCGAACAAAGGATGGCCAGCGCCGGCCGCAAAAATTTTCCGGTCATTTTTAAGAGATGCTCGTGTATTCCACGGATGAGTTCGTCTTGCGAGGACAACTCTTTTTCCAGACATTCCGAGAATGTCTTGAGCTCCTTGTCAATCGGAGCGCAAATATCATTCAGCGTGGGACGTTGTTTAACAAGATTCACAAGATTCATCGGAGTCCATAGAATATCAGAAACACCTGAGCGCCTCGAGTGTTTTTTTTAGTTGCTGTTCGCTGTGCGCGTTTGACAGGAAAGAAGTTTCAAAAGCCGAGGGCGGGACATAAATGCCGCGCGACAACATCTGGTGAAAATAGCGGCGAAACGTTGATTGGTCGCTATTTTGCGCCTCTCGGAAGTTTTGCGCCTTTTTGATTCCAAAGAAAACGGTAAACATCGATCCGATATTTTGCACCACGCTTGGATGACCTTGCGTTTTCAAAATTGCCCGAAATTCTTCGAGAAAATTCTCCGATCGGTTTTGCATTTTTTTGTAAAAATCTTTGGACAAGCGAGATAGCACGCTGACGCCGGCCACCATTGAAAGAGGATTTCCGGACAAAGTGCCGGCCTGATAAACCGGGCCGTTGGGTGATAAATACTCCATTAGCGCCTTTTTACCGCCGAATGCCCCCACCGGCAGGCCGCCACCGATAATTTTTCCCAAAATGGTGATATCCGGCTGGATTCCGTAAAGATGCTGAGCCCCGCCGTACCCGACCCTAAAACCGGAAATCACTTCATCAAAAATAAGAAGCGCCCCACAATCTCGCGCTCCTTTTTTTAGCGCCTTTAAAAATTCAGCCGACGCTGGGATCAGACCCATATTGGCTGCAATCGGTTCAACGATCACACACGCCAGATCTTTTGCGTGTCTAAAAAATTTTTGGCAGCTGCCGACATCATTGTAAGGCAGCACGGCAGTCAACTTGGCAAGCGGCTGCGGAATTCCAGCCGAATCGGGCGTCCCAAACGTGGCAAGGCCGCTGCCTGCTTTGACCAGCAAGGAGTCCACGTGACCGTGATAACATCCTTCAAATTTGAGCACGCGCTGGCGCCCGGTAATGCCGCGCGCCAAACGCAGTGCGCTCATCACCGCTTCGGTGCCTGAACTTGTAAATCGCATGCGCTGCATGGCAGGAAACGCTTTTTTGATTTCTTTGGCAAGCGCGGTTTCCATTTCGGTTACCGTGCCAAAACTGCTTCCCTTTGCGCTTTGCGCTTGAATCGCTTTAACGGTTGGAGCGAACGCATGTCCCAACAGCATCGCGCCCCACGACATGCAGTAATCGACATATCGACGGCCATGGTTGTCGTACAAAAACGGTCCCCGACCGCGCTCCATAAAAATGGGATCGCCCCCCACGGCTTTAAAAGCGCGTACCGGGCTGTTGACGCCCGAGGCAAGATTTTCCTGCGCTTCTTTCCAAGCGAGATTCCGAATGTTGTTTTTTTTCATTTCTTAAGCCACCGAGCCAAGTCCTTCGACCAGTAGGTGATGATAAAATCCGCGCCAGCTCTTTTTAATGACAGGTGACTTTCCAACACCGCCTTTTTTTCATCCAGCCAGCCGTTTTGGGCTGCGGCTTTTATCATCGAATATTCGCCGCTCACCGAATAAGCGCCCACGGGACAGTGGAACTTTTGCTTGATTTCAAACAAAATGTCCGCGTATCCCAGCGCCGGTTTCACCAACAGCATGTCTGCGCCTTCTTCCAAATCCGATTTGACCTCACGCAATGCCTCGCGGCGGTTGGCGGGATTCATTTGATAACTCAATCGATCTCCAAAACCAGGCGCACTCTCGGCCGCCTGGCGAAAAGGCGCATAGTAAGCCGACGCGTATTTGACGGCGTAAGAAAGAATGGGCAGGGACTCAAAACCTTCCCGATCCAATGCACTGCGAATCGCCGCCACTCTTCCATCCATCATGTCCGAAGGCGCGACCACGTCCACTCCGGACTCCGCATAAGAGCACGCTACTTGCGATAGCGTTTTTAATGTCGGATCGTTCAAAATGCGCGCATTTTTTATGTGCCCGCAATGGCCATGAGATAAATATTCACATAAACAAACATCCGCAATGACTAAAAGATTCTTATATTTTTGTTTTATTTTTTTAATCGTTCGCTGCACAATGCCATTTTTTGAAACAGCTTGCCGACCCCTCAGGTCTTTGATAGACGGGATTCCAAATAAAAGAATTGCCGGAATCCCCAGCTGTTCGATTCGGCCCGCTTCCGTCACTGTATCGTCCACCGGCCTTTGAAATTGTCCGGGCATTGAGGAAATCGGCACCGGTTTTGTGAGTCCCTCTTTGACAAACAGCGGCTGCGCTAACTGCGACACATGCAGCCGATGCTCGCTCACCCACTCGCGCAATCGCGGGTTTTGTCGCAGTCTTCGAAGCCTTTCGGCAGGAAAGCTCATACGCTCCTTCGCACAGCCTCTACCAGCCCGTCCGTGTTATAAATTTTTGCCTGACAGGCCACCGCCCCGCCGTGCTGTTTAATCGTGCGACTGGTAATGGGGCCAATGCTGGCGAAACGTGATTTCTTTTTCAAAATTTTCATATTTTTTATTCCGATGGCGCGAAAAAAATGAGTCACCGTGGACGAGCTGGTAAATGCCACAAAATCCACCGGTTTTTCAACCAGCTGCCGCACCGAATCCTTGGGAATAGCGACTCCCACCGTGCGGTAAACCGTCACGCGTTCGACAACGGCTCCCAAACGCGTTAGGTTTTGCTCCAATTGCCTGGGCGCAATGTTCGTGCGTAAAAGTAGAATGCGCTTTCCTTTTAAAGAACCCACTTTTTTTAAATCCCGCGCGAGGGCGCTCGTTTCAAAAACTGGCGGTTGAAGATCCGGACGGACCCCTCTTTTCAAAAGTGCCGCGGTTGTTTCCGATCCTACACTTGCCACTCGAACTCCCCCAAGCGCGCGCGCGTCCTTGCCGTGATGAGCTTCCAGACGTTCGAAGAAGCCGTCAACGCCGTGTGTGCTTGTAAAAATCAGCCAGTCGTACTCAGACAGCCGGCGCAAGGCATGGTCGAGCGCTTTGAGATCGGGTTTTTTTTGGATCTTTATCGTCGGCCATTCGATCACCCACGAACCCAGCGCGCGAAATTTTTCGGCCAACGCGGAAATTTTATCCGCCTGACGCGTCACCAAAATTCTTTTTCCAAAAAGAGGCAGGTTCTCAAACCAGTTGAGTTTTTTGCGTAATCTCACCACATCTCCGATAACAATGAGGCAGGGCGCCCGAAAAGCGCGCGTTCGCACTATTTCGGCAATTTGATCGAGAGCGCCGTCACAGCTCTTCTGCCAGGGCAGTGTCCCCCATTCCATCACCGCCACGGGAGTGGCCGGATCCATGCCATAGTGAATCAAGCGTTCGGTAATTTTTTTTAAATTGTAGAAACCCATATAAATAACGATCGTTCCTTGAAGCGAAACTATTTTGCGCCAATCCATCGTGTCCAGATTTTCATCCTGCGCCCGGTGACCCGTCAAAAACGTTACCGAGGCGTTGTGATCGCGGTGAGTCAAAGGAATTCCCGCATAGGCCGCGCAACCCGTAGCGCTGGTGACGCCCGGCACCACTTCAAACGGAACTTTATGTTCGACTAAAAAAAGCGCCTCTTCGCCGCCGCGCCCAAAAAGATACGGGTCGCCTCCTTTGAGCCGCACCACCTTTTCTCCGCGCCCCGCGAAAGCGAGAATCAAGCGGTTAATTTTTTCCTGCGACAATTTTTTGTGGCGAAACCCACGTCCCACGCAAAGTAATCGCGCCTGTTTGCGCGCGTGACGCAGATGCTCCGGATTTGCCAGCGTGTCATAAATAATCAAGTCCGCCTGCCGAATGCGCTCGAGCGCTTTCACAGTCAAAAGCCCCGGATCTCCGGGACCGGCCCCCACCAGAGAAACAAACCCGCTGTTCACGAGGCAGCCTCCGCGACTCGGGCTTGTTTTAAAAAAAGCGCACCGCCTTTTTTTAAAAGCATCCGGGCCAACTTTTTTGCGGCCAAAGAAGCTTCTTTGATAGGCCCACTGATTTCTGCTTCGACCCAATCCGCACTATTGACTGAAAAAATAGCCGCCTTCATGTAAAAATGATTGCGCGTGATCTTGGTCATCACGCCGACGGGCACGCGGCATCCGCCGCTCAGACCCTTGAGAAGGACGCGTTCCGCCAAAACTTCTTTTTCCGTCGGAAGATGATGAATGCTGCGCGCTATTTTCAAAACTTCTAAATCTTTTTTTCTGCCTTCAATGGCCAGGGCGCCCTGTCCCACCGCAGGAAGAATTTCGTTCAAAGGGATCGTTCTGGAATGACGCAGGAATTTTTTGAGCCGTAAAAGACCGGCCCTTGCAACCACAATCGCATCCAGAGATTTTTGTGTTAAAACGCGGGCCACGCGTGTGTCAAGATTTCCACGCAAATTCACGACCTCCAAGTCCGGCCTCAAACGCAAAATCTGTTGTTTTCTCCGAGGGCTTCCCGTTCCCACTTTAGCGCCCTTGGGCAGCGTCTGCAAAGTAAAGCCTCCCCGACTGATCAACACATCCCGCGTATCCGAACGCCTCGGGATGGCCGCCAGCACAAGTTTTTTGGGAATGTCCGTGGGCAAATCCTTCAAACTATGAATGGCCAAGTCTAGCTCTCCGGCCAGTAAGCGCTTTTCAATTGCTTTGGTAAAAACACCCACATTCGTTTTTTTGAAGATTTCAACGCTCTGATACTCATCTCCAAAAGTTTTAACGCAAATGAGTTTAAATTTTAACGACCGGTTTTTTTGCTGCAGCATTTGTTTGACCTCATGGGCTTGCGCCAGCGCCAACGCACTGCCTCGCGTGCCGATGCACAGTGTCCTTTTTTTATCCATGAAAAGCCTGCGGTCCAAATTCCTTCAACAGCCATTGCATGAAAAATTGTGTCTGATTTTCAACAACGCCCAGACAGCGTTCGAGCTGGCTTTCGCGAAATGCTTTATTTTTATCCGCAACGCTTTGAAGGTCATCCACGTTGTACAAATAAACATTGTCCAGTTTTTCAACGGCCCAATCGATATTTCGCGGGACGGCAATATCGATCATGAAAAGCGGTTTCTCCCGCCGCGTCTTCATCCAGCGACGCACCTGATGAGTCTGAATCAAAATCTGCGGCGCGGCTGTCGAGGCGATCAAAATGTCCGTCTCCTTGATGCGTTCCTCATAAACTTCGTACGGCAACGCTTCGCCGCCCAAGGATCCTGCCAGTGCCTCGGCTCGGTCGAAATGCCGGCCAGAAACCACCATGGGAAAAGCGCCTTTGGACACCAACGCCTTGGTCACTTGAGTAGCCATTTCGCCGGTGCCCAGCACCATCACGCGCACGCGGCTTAAGTCGTCAAAAATTTTATTCGCCAAATCCACGGCCACGGAGGCAACGCTCACGCGCCCGGTTCCGATCTCCGTTTGGCTGCGCAAATTTTTAGCCACCTTGAAAGAACGCTGGAAAAGCGTGTTCAGCACTTTTCCTGTTTGCCCATTTTCATGCGCAGCCAAATACGCGTTCTTCACCTGACCGATGATTTCGGTTTCGCCAATCACCATGGAGTCCAGTCCCGAGGCCACGGAAAATAAGTGCTGCACCGAGCGAGGCTGTTTAAGCACATACAACTTGTCTTCAAAAAGCGCTGGGTCAAGCTTGGCATATTCGCCCAAAAGTTTTTTGGCTTCCCCCACGTCTTTTGACAAGCTTTCCCCGACACCGTAAATTTCAGTTCGGTTGCAGGTCGACAAAACAAGCCGCTCATCGAAAACACGGCGCGCTCGAAACATTTCCAGAAACTCGCCCGTGCATTGCGCAGGTACGCTCAGTTTTTCGCGCAATTCAAGGGGAGCGGTTTTATGATTGAGTCCCAGAACCAATATTTCCATGTCACAGTCCCCGATGAAACGATGAGGGCGCGTAGTAAGAGCTCATCATAGTTAGAAAAAGAAGCACGAACACGGTCAGCGTCCCCAAGGCAATTTTTTGACCTCGCCGCAGCGCCGAAAATCGCAGGCCCACGATCGCCCAGTACATGGAACAAGTCAACAAGGACAGCAACACCTTGGGATCGCGAATAATTTGGCCAAGCTCCTGCAAATCCGTGGCCCAGTAAAGCCCGCTTAAAATTCCCAGCGAAAATAAAATAACGCCACCCACCAGAGACCGGAAATGAATTTTATCCAACGTGTCAAGCGCCGGCAATTTTAGAAAAGTTTTTCCGGGATGTTTTGATTTCAGCTGGGAGGATTGCAAAAGATACATCATAGCAGCAGACACTGCTGTCACCAGTCCGGCCAGGCCGCAAAAAATAAAACCTATATGCATCCAAAACCACGCATCCGATGCCCACGCCAGAGTTCCAGGCACACGGTGCGCATGCCATAGAGCAAATAACGTCAAAAGAAGCACGATGGGCAATGAAAAAAGCGTCAAAAAACGAGCGCGATATTTCCATTCCATGGCAAAGGACAAAAGAAGAATGATGAACGGCACAGCGACTTCCAATCGTTGCGTCGTAGGCCATAAATGCGTCACGCTGATTGCGACTATAAGAAAAAAGTGCGTGCCAAGACATGCGGTCAGGATTTTTTTGGCGGCAACGAAATAAAGTTCTTTTTGAGTTTCAAAATTCAAAAAATAAAAAAGCCAGCTTAGCCAGTAACCGGCCAGCACGATCCAAAACAGCACTTCCATCACAAACGCCATGTGCTCCCCTTCGCCTTAAGCGCGAACAAACTTGTCCTGTTCTTCTTTTTTCATGCCAAAACAGTGTTTTTTTTCTGGAAAACGCCCCGAACGCACTTCCCGAATAAAATAGGACACCGCCTTTCGAGACAAACCGTCCACATCCGCGTAGATTTTTACAAAACGCGGCGTGAATTTTTTAAAAGACCCGATGATGTCTTGAAACACAAGCACTTGTCCGTCACAATCAGGTCCGGCGCCGATCCCAAACGTCGGAATCCGCAGCCGCTGCGTGACTGCCTTAGCCACTGGCGCCGGGATGCATTCTAAAAGCAGCGAAAATGCGCCTGCTTTTTCAAACGCTAGCGCCGTTTCCAAAAGCGTTTGAGCCTCTTTGGAACTTTGAGCACGAACCTTAAAACCCCCTTGGCGAAAAGCGCTTTGCGGTGTCAATCCCACATGACCCATCACGCAAATCTTATGTTGAACCAAAAGCCTGGTTGTTTCAAGGCACCGGGCATTCCACTCGAGCTTCACCGCTTGGCAACCGGCTTCTTTTATAAAACGCTTGGCCGACTCCAGCGCCTGTCGGGGGCCTTTTTGAATGCCTTTTAGAGGAAGATCGCCGATAACAAAAGTTTTTTTCGCGCCACGACGGACGGCCTTGGCATGGTGGATCATTTCATCCATGGTGACGGGTACCGTGGAAGCATAACCCAACAGCACCATGCCTACCGAATCACCCACCAAAATGAAATCAATACCTTCCGACTCTAGAATTTCCGCCGTAGGAGCGTCATAAGCCGTTAGCATGGTCTGCTTGCGGGAAGGTTTCATGATTTGAAAAAATCAGTTTGAAATACGCTGAATAATTTCCGGGATCAACTCTTCCCAGCCAATTGCCATCAGATGCACGCCCTGAACCAACGGTCTTACTTCGCGGATAATATCGCAAGCAATTTCCAAACATTCTTTTTTAGCATCCGGCGTTTTTTCCAGACGCGAAATAAGCGTCTCCGGGATAAAAATACCCGGAATTTTTTCATTCATAAATCGCGCCATTTTGGCCGATTTGAGAAGGATAATCCCGGCAAGCACCGGCGCTTTGAAACCCTCTTTTTGATAACGCTCGATGAAATGCTTAAAACGACTCAAATCAAAAATTCCCTGCGTTTGAAAAAATTCGGCGCCTTTGGCGATTTTATGACGAGTTTTTGATAGTTCGGTTTCCAGGTCATCCACGCAAGGATTTAAAGCCGCCCCGATGCACATCGCGGGAAGGCCGTCTAATTTGTGGTCAGTCATGTCCAGACCGCCTTCGAGCTTTTTGATGACGCTCATGAACTCCGCCGCATCGATGTCAAAAACGGGCTTGGCTTCGGGATGATCGCCGATTTTAACGGGGTCCCCGGTCAGCACCAGCACGTTTTGGATACCTAAAACAGCTGCAGATAAAATTTCGGACTGCAACGCAATCCTGTTTTTGTCGCGCACCGTGGCTTGTAGGATGGGCTCGATGCCGAATTCTTTTAAGCGAACACAAGCGGCCAACGAGCCAAGCCTCATGACCGCCGCCTGCTGGTCGGTCACGTTGGCCGCATGCACGCAACCTTTTAAAAAAGAAGCCTGCTTAAAAAAAGAGTCCAGGTTCGTGCCTTTGGGAGGCCCGAGCTCCGCGGTGATTACGAAGGGATATTTTTTGACGAGTTCAATAATTTCCATTGCGCCTTTGTTGTCGTTTGTAAAGTTGGATCAAGTTTTTAATCAACATCACGTTCGTCAACGGTCCTACCCCGCCCGGCACGGGCGTTAGGTGCGCCGCTCGCTTAGAAGCCGCCTCATAGTCCACGTCTCCCACTATTTTTCCCTTATAATTATTTTCTCCCACGTCAATGACCACCGAACCGCGCTTAATCCAGCGGCCTGGAATCAGGTGGGGCTTGCCGACGGCGGACACTAAAATATCCGCGCGCTGCACGTGCGACCGAAGGTCTTTGGTTTCTTTTTGGCACACAGTCACCGTGCAATGGCGATCCATCAGCAGCGCGGCGGTCGGCTTTCCGACTAAATCGCTATGCCCCACCACTACGGCTTCTTTTCCCGCAAGATCCCCACCTGCCGAATCAATCAATTCCATCACCGCATTGGCCGTCGGAGAAAATATTCCAAAATGATTTTTTAAAAAGGTGCGCCCTTCCACATCCTTGTTCAATGGCATCGCTTCAAATACGTTGGCATGGCTGATTTTTTTAGGCAAGGGGGAAAAAAGCATGATGCCTGTTACCGCAGAATTTTTTGCCAATTTTCCAATCACCTGCGTCACTTCGCGTTCGGAGATATTTTCCCGATAAATGCCCGGAATGAAACGAATCCCCACCCCTTGCAATAATTTTTTAAGATGATTTTCATACAAAATAGAGTCCTGCGGATTACCTATCCTGAGAGTCGCAAGCGAAATGGGATGCACGCCGGGATGCTTGTTCAAGGAAAAGATTTCCTGTCGAGCTTTTTTTAAATATTTTTGAGCCAACTCTTTGCCGTATAGGATATTTGCTTGGCCAGACATCAGACGTTGCACCCCGCCAAAATCTCCCGGACGATTTCTCTGACTTTTTGGTCCAGAACTCTCGTATCCGCCCGAATTGCAGCGACCCATCGGGAATCTAAAATACTTCTTAAATTGATCTCTACGTTCAACCGAGCCGCTCGAAATGCCGCTTCCAATAAAATCGCTGCCTCATATAAATCGCTTATCAACCAAGCGCTTGTGCGGTTTTTTTCGCCCTGACAAATATTCAGAGCCTCCGAGCACCGCAGGCACACTTCGAAGGGAACGTTGGCGCATTCTTTAAGAATATTTTGGCTCACTTTGCCTTCACCTACTTTTCCGCCGCTTTTCATCAACTTTGTAAAAACTTTAGCATCTTTTGTGATGGAGGCTGTGAAGGCGCGTTGCAGCTTAAGGGCCACCCTCTGCTTTTGCCCAGCTTGAGCCGCTTGTCCTGGATTTTTCTTTATATCGCGTTTGTCGTTAATCGCCGTGACCATGCGGATCAAACCCATGCCGAGCGCCGCAGCCAAAGCTGCCGCACTTCCACCGCCTGGGGATGGCGCAGCAGACCCCAATTCTTTTAAATAATCATCCAATCTTTTCTGGGAATAGTTGCCGGGCTTCATTAAAATAAACCTCTTGCTTCGCCGTCGTCGGTCAAGTCCATGGACTCGAGCATCGGTTTTTCAGGCAATCCAGGCATTAGCATCATTTTACCTGCTAACGCCACCAGATATCCGGCTCCGGTGTGAGCGTTAATTTCTCTGATCTTCAGCTTCCATCCCGTAGGCGCACCCTTCAAATGAGCATCGTCTGAAAAAGAATAAGGAGTTTTTGCAATGTTCACGGGTAGCGAGTCCAATTTTAAACGATGGATCATGTCAAGATCTGCTTTGGCCTGTTCCGAATAAGTCACACCGGCAGCGCCGTAAAGCTCGGTGGCAATTTTATGAATTTTATCCTCGGTGGATAAACCTAAATCGTAAAACGGGCTGAAATTCGACGGTTTTTCCGCCAACGCCTTTAGCACCTTTTGCGCAAGATCAAGACCGCCCTCACCACCCAAACGCACCACTTCAGAAACAGCGCAGTCCACATTTTGCGATTGAAGATAATCTTGGATGAACTTGATTTCCTCCGCCGTGTCATTGGGAAAACGGTTGATCGCCACCACGGCAGGCAAACCGAACTGCTGGATATTTTGGATATGCCGGTCAATATTTGTAAAACCTTCCTTGAAGGCATCCGAAATTTTTTTGGCGCCCATCGCTTCGCCAGCATGAGACTTGATCGCCTTGACGGAAACAACCAATACCACCGCGCTGGGTTTAAGATTTCCCTGGCGGCACACAATGTCGAAAAACTTTTCAAGACCCAAATCGGTGCCAAATCCGGATTCAGTGACGACGTAATTTGCGAGCTTGAGCGCCAACGACGTAGAAATCAGGCTATTGTTTCCGGTGGAAACGTTGGCAAAGGGCCCTGTGTGCATAAAAACCGGCTGGCCCTCAAGGGTTTGCACCAGATTCGGTTTCAAGGTGTCCTTCATCAACAGAGCCATCGCGCCGGCCACTTTTAAATCTTTGGCAGTGATCAACTCCCCTTTGTTGGACAACGCCACAGAAATATTGGCAAGCTTATTTTTAAACGCATGAACGGAGGTGGAAAGAGCCAGTACCGCCATTACCTCGCTGGCTGCGGTGATGTCGAAACCGGTTTTGTGTTTTTTAAAAATACTCGCTTTTGACAAACCGACGACAACTTCGCGCAGCTGACGGTCACTAATGTCCATGGTCCTGCGCCAAAAAATCCGCTCGGCATCGATACCCAACGCATTGCCGTAGTGCAAATGATTTTCCAGCACTGCCGCCAAAAGGTTGTGAGCGATTTCTATCGCATGAATGTCGCCGGTGAAATGAAGGTTGATGTCCTCCATCGGTAATACCTGCGAAAAACCTCCGCCCGTAGCGCCTCCCTTGTATCCAAAAATGGGGCTCAGCGACGGCTCGCGCAGGCACAACATCACTTTTTTTTTCAAACGACCCAACGCCTGCGTCAATCCAATGCTGGTGCAGGTTTTACCGTCACCCTCTTTGGTGGGCGTCATCCCGGTAACACAGATCAGCTTGCCGTAAGGCCGCGTCCGAAGACGCTCTAAAATTTTTAAATGAACCTTGGCTTTGTAGTTGCCGTAAATCTCGATTTCATCGGCATGAATCCCCGCCGAGGTGGCCACCGCATGGATGTGGTGCGGCTTGGCTTTTAGCGCGATGTCTAGGGTGGATGAACCTTTACTCAACTTACTTTCCCATTCCAACCCGTTGGGCTTGCTGAAAAATTTTGCCTTCCGTTTTGATGGAAGGGGCAATGATGAGTTCGGTAAGCTGCAACTCTCGAATATTCATGGCGCCAACATTGCCCATGCAAGTTTGAAGAGCCCCCATCAAGTTTTGAGAACCATCGTCCAAACGCGCGGGACCATAGAGAATTTCCTCAAGCGTTCCAGTGGTTCCGACCTGAATTCGGGTGCCACGCGGTAAGTTCGCATGCGGCGTCGCCATGCCCCAATGGAATCCCCCGCCTGGCGCTTCTTTGGTTCGAGCAAATGCGGACCCCACCATCACCGCATCTGCGCCACAGGCAAATGCCTTGCAAATATCCCCGCCCGTTGACATGCCGCCATCGGCAATGATCGGAATATACACGCTTTTTTTCTTAAAATAAAAATCTCGTGCCGCAGCCGCATCGCAGATCGCAGTGACTTGCGGAACTCCTAATCCGAGCACACCACGCGTCGTGCAGGCCGCACCCGGACCAATACCGATCAATAGCGCTTTGACGCCGGTTTCCATCATCTCGAGTGTGGTCTGATAGGTAACACAATTTCCGATGATAACCGGGATCTTCATCGTTTGGCAAAATTTATTGAATTCCAGCGTCTTGTATTCGGTCGAGAGGTGCTTGACGGTGGTCACGGTCGACTGCACCACGAAAATGTCGCAGCCGGCATCCTGCGCGAGTTTGCCAAATTTTTCGGCCCGCTGCGGAATGCTCGACACACAGGCGATGCCTTTTTTCTTTTTAATTTCTTTGATGCGCGCGGCAACAAGCTTTTCTTGGATGGGCTGCTTGTAAACCGATTGGATGAGGCGAGTGGCTTCGTCCAAATTAGCGCTTGCTATCTTTTTCAAAACCTGTTCAGGCCGATCATAACGCGTTTGCACGCCTTCAAGATTTAACACCGCGATTCCGCCAAGCTTGGACATAGCCACGGCGAAGTTGACGTCCACGACCCCGTCCATCGCCGAAGCAATGATGGGGACTCTGAACTTTTGGTCGCCGATGCGCCAGGAAGAATCCACTTCGTTCGGGTTGATTGTCACCGAACCAGGCACAAGCGCGATCTCATCAAAACCGTATGCGCGCCGCGCCTTGCGGCCGCGTCCAAGCCACATCCCCATACTGATCTCCTTTAGATTAAAATTTGTTTTTGATCTCTGGAGAAGCGTCCGTTAAAGCATCCCCGCTGGTATCCGTAATGCTGGTGGCGCTTTTGACCACTTCATGCACAGGCGCGATGGGCTGCGTGACTCCCTTGACTACCTCACCGGTGCCATGCAATACATCGTTCACCGCCTGTCCAAGCTGGATGTTGTCGTTTTTTGCAGGGACCACGCCTGTTTTTTTTATTTTGTCTATCTTCACGTCGCCTCTATTGTCCGTTCCCTCAAATTCGACCAAATCCCCTTTCTGAATCCCTTTTAGCAAATCTCGAGAAGTGACAAAAAATTCCGAATCATTGCCGGACGGAAAATCTTTGATGGCCGCATGTTGGATTGAGATCTGCGAATACACCGGGTCCACGGACAACACTTCGCCATTGCCCTGGAACTGCTGAACTTTGGAATCAGCGGAGGACGAAGAATAATAAAACAAAAAGAAAGAAATAAATGAAAAGATAAGGATTTTTCTCATGCTGTCTCCATGGGGTTACGGACAAAAAGGCCAGGTGAACATAGGGATGATATTCTAGCAAAACTAAAGGACTCAAGACAAGTAAAAACCTAGCGCAAAAGCTTGGTTAAAACGCATCGGTCGATTTCCATACATTCTCCCCCCGGTCCCAATCAATAAAAAATCCTCGATATTTTTCCATCGAATGATAGAATGAATTTGCAATAATGATAAGGGAGGTTCCTCATTCCTGAACGCAAGAGAGTGCTCATTATCGACGATGAGAAAGGTGTGTGTGATTTCCTTTCGCAAAGTCTAAAAATTGCCGGTTATGACCCTCTCGTGGCTACCGAAGGCCAGGAAGGCGTCGAGAAAGCGTTGGCTTTTCAGCCGGATCTTGTTCTGCTGGATATTCTCATGCCGATCATGACTGGCTGGCAAGTTCTCGATCGTCTGCGTAAATACGAACGCACCCAAAAAATTCCTATTATTGTTCTTACCGGTCAGAGCGATACCGAAACACTTCTTCGCTGCCAGTAGCAAAAAGTCGCCGACTATTTTATCAAACCCGTCAACATGGACGAACTTCTCGTCTACGTATCGCGATACATCTCGCATTAAATAGCAACAAACCCGTGGCCTTTTGAGCCCCGGGTTTGTTTTGCCAATTAAATTGCTTAGGCGCTTTTAATACATTCCCCCGCCTCCGCCCATCCCACCGGGCATCCCGGCCGGCGCCGAAGATTTCTCTTCCGGCAAGTCGGTAATCAGAGATTCGGTGGTCAAAAGAAGCGCTGAAATCGAAGCCGCATTCTCCAGGGCCGTGCGCGTGACTTTGGCCGGATCGATAACACCAGCTGCCACCAGATCCTCATACTTGTCTTTATCGGCGTTATAACCGAAGTTAGGACCTTCTTTTGATTCTTTGACTTTGGCCACCACCACATCACCCACTTGGCCTGCGTTCAAAGCGATATACTTGAGTGGCTCTTCGATGGCGCGGCGGATAATTTTAGATCCAACCAGCTCATCGCCTTCTAGGTCTATTTTATCCAACACTTTCGCGCAACGAAGCAGCGCAACTCCGCCGCCCGGTACGATGCCCTCTTCGACTGCCGCGCGCGTTGCATGAAGCGCATCTTCCACACGGGCTTTCTTTTCCTTCATTTCTGTTTCCGTCGCGGCGCCAACATTCAAAACCGCTACTCCGCCTGAAAGTTTGGCAAGGCGTTCCTGCAGCTTTTCCTTGTCATAGTCAGAATCGGATTCTTCGATCTGTTTTTTGATCGTGGCAATGCGGCCGTTGATATCAGCCGTTTTACCCGCGCCTTCGATGATCGTGGTATTTTCTTTATCGATCGTCACACGTTTGGCGCGCCCCAGATCTCCGACTTGCACGTTTTCCAGCTTAATTCCAAGATCTTCGGTGATAGCCTTACCGCCCGTAAGAACCGCGATGTCGCCGAGCATTTCCTTGCGACGGTCGCCGTAACCAGGCGCTTTCACCGCGCAAACCTGCAATGTCCCGCGAAGCTTGTTTACCACCAAGGTTGCCAACGCTTCACCGTCGGTCTCTTCGGAGATAATCAACAGCGGTTTACCCCCTTTGGCTACTTTTTCAAGGATCGGCAAAAGGTCTTTCATGGAGGAGATTTTCTTCTCGTTGATGAGAATATAGACATCTTCCAGTGTGCATTGCATCTGATCGGCGTTTGTCACGAAATAAGGCGACAAATAACCTTGATCAAACTGCATGCCTTCCACGACTTCCATCGTGGTCTTCATGGATTTGGCCTCTTCCACCGTGATGACGCCATCTTTGCCGACTTTGTCCATGGCATCCGCGATCAGTTCGCCGATCTCACTGTCATTGTTTGCGGCAATGGTAGCGACTTGAGCGATTTCCTTTTTGCCTTTGATCGGTTTAGCCATTTTTTTGAGTTCCGCTGTGAGGGCTTCAACCGCTTTTTCGATTCCACGCTTTAAAGCCATCGGATTGGCTCCAGCCGTGACATTCTTCAAACCTTCACGAAAAATCGCTTCGGCGAGCACCGTTGCCGTGGTTGTTCCGTCGCCGGCGTTATCGCTGGTTTTGGAAGCAACTTCTTTTACCATCTCAGCACCCATATTTTCATAAGGGTCCTTGAGTTCAATTTCTTTGGCTACTGTCACGCCATCCTTGGTAATGGTGGGCGAACCAAATTTTTTGTCGATACAAACATTGCGGCCCTTGGGCCCCAACGTCACTTTTACCGCTTTTGCCAGCTGTTCCACCCCGCTCAAAATCGAGCGTCGGGCTTCATCGCTGTACTGTAATTGCTTTGCCATGATTCGTTGGTCTCCTTTTTAGCGAATAATTCCCAAAATATCGTCTTCTTTGATAATCAAATAATCGGCGGCGCCAATCTTGATTTCACTGCCGGCGTAACGACCAAAAAGCACCTGGTCGTTGACTTTGACTTCCAGCGGCGTGATTTTGCCGTCGTCGTTCACGCGGCCCTTACCAATGGCCACCACTTTACCACGCTGTTGTTTTTCTTTGGCTGTGTCCGGAATAATGATTCCACCGCTCGTTTTGTCTTCGGCTTCCAATGGTTCCACCAGCACTCTGTCACCCAAAGGCTGTATTTTTGACTTTTCCATTAACACCCTCCTGTTGCTTAAAAAGTTAGCGCTCATCCATGCTGAGTGCTAATACCCCATTTTACAAATTGGGGTACTTTTGTCAAGCTTTTTTGTTTTATCCCCATGGAAATGGAGCCAATAGGTGAGCCAAATGCCCTTGGAAACTAAGTAGGGGTCAATTGAGGCAATTTTGTTGCAATAATGGGACATAAATTCAGCATATCCGCCGGTAGCAATCACTTTGGCCTTGAATCGGTATCGTTTTTCAATTTGTTCGACGACTCGGTCGCACAGCCCGCCAATCCCGACCGAACAACCGACGCGGATGCTTTCCACTGTGTCTTTTCCAATCAAGTTTTTAGGATGCTTTAGTCGAATTTTGGGTAAAAGCGCCGTTTTCTTAAACAACGCTTCGAGTGATATTTCAATGCCTGGCGCGATCACCCCACCCAAATATTCTCCGTTTCGGGAAACCACATCAAAGGTAATAGCCGTGCCGAAATCAATCACAATTAAAGCCTTTTTGTGCTCAAAAAATGCCGCCAGCGCGCTTAGCAAGCGGTCCACGCCTACCTGACTCGGCTTTTTGTATTTATTGACGATAGGGACTGGAAATTGCGGTCCGACCACAAAAGGCCGAATGTTCAAAATGCGAGGAATGACTCTTTTTAGACGGTTAGCCACTTTTGGAACGACACTCGCAATGATCACGTCCAGGTTTTTGTGTCCTCCGTATTTTCTTTTTAAAATCAACTGAGCCTTGGCTTTGATCTCTCCAGTGGGAATACGAAACTCCTCTATCCGCCTGCCGTTAGCATAATATGCAAAATGAACGCTGGTATTACCCACATCAATCGCGAGCAAGTTTTTCATGGGCGGCCTCTCAAATGCCGGATGTCCCCGGACACGATTCTTTCCTGCAGTCCATTGTCTTTGCGAATCCACAAAGCGCCGTCCCGATCAATACCGGTGGCGTGTCCCTGCACGTTTCTATCCAACAAAGTCGCCACCACTCGTTTGCCGGTAGTTTCGGAATGTTCCTCCCACTCCTGGCTGAGCGCGTCAAACTCTCTTTTTTTTAAGCGCACTAGATCTTTTTCCAATTCTATCAGAAGAAGCCTGGCCAATTGCAACCGTGAAACTTCCGCGCCCGTGATTTCCCTCAGAGAAGTGGCGCCGGGTAGCAGATCCTTGGCTTTGGTATTCACGTTTAAACCCATGCCAAGCACGACAAAACGCACGCGATCGGTTTCGGCACTCATCTCGGTTAAAATGCCGCAAAGTTTTTTTTCCTTGTAAACAATATCATTCGGCCACTTGATGCCGACGGAAATTCCGGTCAAGGCTTTGAGGGCGCGGATCACGGACAAAGCCGCAACCAATGTCACGCGCGGCACCTCCACCGGTGATAATTTAGGCCTGAGAAGAACCGAAAACAAAATGGCTTTATTTTTCGGGGCGGCCCAACTGCGCCCCAGACGTCCCCGTCCTTTTTTTTGATACTCGGCAAACACGCAACTCCCCTCCGGCAGCCCTTCCTGGCCCAAACGCCAGACCACATCGTTTGTGGAATCCAACTCCCGGTAGGAAAAAATCTGTTGCCCGACAAATTCAGTGCCCAGCTTCCATTTGATTTCATCGGCAAACAGCCGATCCGGCGCGCTGATAAAACGATAGCCCCAATGCGGCTGGGCCTCGATAACGTAACCCAATTGACGCAACTGGTGGATTTCCTTCCACACCACGGAACGGGAAACGCTCAAGCGCTTTGAAAGTTCCTCACCGGAGATAAAATTTTCGGTGTAGGATTTTAATAAATAAAGAAGCTTATCGTCTGTTTTTATCATCCATACACCTAAAAATTAGTTAGTTTGCCCATTTAGCCTATAATTGCGCACTCTTGTTCTTAAGTCAATCCACTCAACTCACGTTGGCAGAACACTTTTTTATTCAAAGCAAAGCCATTAAAAGCACGTAGGGCGAATGCCTTGGTTAGTGGAGGGGACATGTAATTGGAATGATTACTATAGAGACTAGACTTGCTGATTCTGTCT
>CAZVNB010000011.1:0-61079 GCA_964628355.1 uncultured Planctomycetia bacterium
TATTACGGATTGCAAAAATATTTGATACAAATCGATTCCTCGATCGCAAAAATTCGTTATCAAGAAAAACAAAGCACGATTTTAGAATATTTGTTGAGCATGCGAGAGACCCTGCCTTCCAACTACGTGGAAAATCTGGTACAGCGCGCCCAGGACAAATACGCGTTCATTCAGGCTGTGGCAGATTACAATGTGGCGCTTTCGTCGATCAGTATTTTGATCGGAGATCCGGATTATTTTGAAAATCAACCGTTACTGGAACAGATGAACCAGGGGAAAAAAGATGCAGTTTAAGGGACTCAAAGAGCTAAAGTTTAAGTACAACAAGCGAATACTCTTTCAGACGATCGCGGCTATTTTTATTCTCGTGTTTCTCTATTCGTTTGTTTCAAAACATGTTAGCTGCATTGGAGGTCTACCTGTTTACAAAAAGGATAAAACGGTCCCTATTGAAAAACAGGTGGAACAGCCGCCCATTGCAGTCAAAGCCTATAAAATCGTCAAAGTGAATTTTCGAGATTCATTACCGGCTTTGGGTAGCGCGAGGGGATTCCGCGAGTTTGATTTGAAATTTCCCGTGGGAGGGACCATGGAATACATCAACTTCCGCGAAGGCGAGAAAATTACCCAAGGGGACATTATAGCGAGTCTGGATCAGAAGGAGGCGTTGCTTAAACTCGAATATGCAAAAATCGAGTACGAAAAAAACAAAAAACTTTTAGAGTTGGGTTCGATCGTGGAGCCTAAATTCAAACAAAGCCAAATTGAATACCAATCGGCAAAAGCGGAGCTCGATAAGACCAATCTGGTGGCGTTTAGCGACGGATATATTGGTTCTCTCAGTGTAGAAAAAGGCTCGGTGGTTTCGTCGCAGGACAAGATCGCGACATTTGTCGATTATAAAGACGTATTTGTCGAATTCGGCGTGATTGAAAAAGACATCGCCAAATTGAAAGAAGGACAAAACATCGAGTTGTCTCTGGATTCTTTTCCGGATGAAGTATTCAAGGGACAAGTGGATTCCATGTCGCCGATCGTTGAAGGCCGTTCGCGAACGCTAAAAGTCCGCGCGAAACTTTCCAACGCAGATGAAAAAATAAAACCGGGCATGTTTGGGCGAGTCAACGTGCTTGTTTATGAAAAAGAAAATGCTCTTGTGATCCCCAGCGCCAGTTTTAAAAAGAAAGAAAATCAGTATGTGGTGTACGTCATTCACCCGGAAGAGGCGCCTTCGTCCGGACATGCGCCGGGGGCATCCGCCAAAGATGAAAAAGAAACGACCACCCCATCGCAAACAGCCTATGGCACCGTTGAAATACGTAATATCGAAGTCAGCTATGCCACACCGGATAGCACCGAAATCAAAGAGGGATTAGAAGAAGGCGAACTTGTCACGGTGGACGTCGAGCAAGAGTTGCAGGACAAATCCAAGGTGGAAATTACGGAAACGCAAGAAGGTATATTTTAAACTCCCATGAGTCTTCCGGCTTTTTCCGTACGCCGACCGATCACGACTTTGATGTTTTATATTGGAGTCTTTCTTTTCGGAATTATCTCGCTCAAGCTTTTGGCCCAGGAACTTTTTCCTCCTATTTCTTATCCGCAACTCTCTATTGTAACACCCTATGAAAACGCGGCCCCCGAAGAAATCGAAACGTTGATTACCAAACCTATCGAAGAAGCGGTGGGAGGTATTTCAGGGTTGCGAAAAATTACTTCAACGTCTAAAGAAGGCTTGTCGCTGGTAGTTGCTGAATTTAGTTGGAACCAAAATATGGATTTCGCGTCGCTTTCGGTGCGTGAAAAGATCGACTTGATCAAAGAACGCTTGCCACGAGACGCACAGGAACCGGTGGTTGTGAAATTCAATCCGTTTGAGTTGCCGGTAATGTCCTTGAGCGTTTCTTCGAGTGAGCGTTCACCGATTCAATTGCGTGAACTGGCGAGAAAATGGTTCAAGGATGAATTGGAGAAAGTGCATGGTGTCGCCTCCGCATCGATTTCAGGGGGCGCCGAAGAGCAAATTTTGGTGGATGTGGATCAAACCAAGCTGCGAGCGGCAGGCGCTTCGATCGTCGATGTTTCGGACGCGATTTCCGCGGCGAATTTAAATTTTCCCGGAGGAACGATCAAAGAAAGTTTTTACGAGTATTTGGTTCGAACTCTCGGTGAATTCAAGCACATTGATGAAATTGGCCAAATTCCTATCAAAAGCACCAAGCCGGAAGAAGAATCGCCCAATCCTTACGAGCAGCAAAGGCTCGAGAACCAACCCTCCAACCGTCTGGTGTATCTGCGAGATGTATCGGACGTAAAACGCACCGTCAAAGACCGCACGAGTTTTTCCCGGTTTAATGCTCTTGAAAACGTCACAATTTCCGTCCAAAAACAGGCGCAGGCAAACACCATCCAGGTGTCAAAAGCTATCAAGAAAAAATTAGCCGAACTTCGGGAACAACTGCCGAAAGACATTCAGATAGATATCGTGTATGACCAGTCAAAATTTATCAATGATGCCCTTACCGGAGTGAAAGATGCGGCTATTCAGGGGGGTTTTTTGGCATTTTTAGTGCTTGTCATTTTTTTAAGGGATTTTAAAAATTCAGCGCTTGTTATCACGATCACGCCAATCACGGTGCTTGCGACTTACACGCTGATGTACTTCATGAATCTCTCGCTCAATGTTATTTCGCTCGGTGGTATAGCGCTGGGTGTCGGCATGTTACTGGATAACGCTGTCGTGGTCATAGAAAATGTTTACCGTAAATTTCGTGAAGACACCTCCAAGGGCATGAAGCATGCGGCTGTGGTTGGTTCCGAGGAAGTGATGACGCCCATGGTGGCTTCTACACTCACGACAGTGTCCGTGTTCTTGCCCATTGTGTTCGTGACAGGGATCGCCGGGCAAATTTTCAAAGAACTAGCCTGGGTGGTTGTCGTCACGCAGGTGATTTCGGCGGTCATCGCGTTTTCATTGCTTCCGATGTTGATTGCAAAAGTTGGAAAAAAGTCTTCGTTGACCAAAAGAGACATACACGAAAAAGGATCTCCGGCCGGTGTGACTGCCGGAGAAATGTCAGAATCCAAGACGCTTTGGGAGCGTTGGACAGGATTTGTGGATAAAACGCTAGAGCTATGTGGAAAACCAATTACCTGGCTTGAGAACGCGTATGCCAAGACGTTGCCTTGGTTTATTGCCGGTAAGTGGTTTTATTTATTTTTGATTCTATTGATTTTTATCGGAGCCATGTTTTCTTTTACGACCATGGATAAAATTTTGCTGCCGAAGGTGGATCAGGGGCAATTCATGATCAAAGCGGATCTTCCGGTCGGTTCACGGGTCGAATTTACCAATGAAATTTCCAAAAGAATCGAACGTTATGTGCGCGGTTTGGAAATTGTTAATAAAAAAGGAATACGAGTCAAGCCGGTTAAGAGTGTTGCCGCGATCGTAGGTTCGAGCAAAGGTGAGTCGAGCAAAGAAGTTTTGGAGAGGATCGGATCACATCAGGCGCAGATTGTGGTGACGATCGATCCTGAAGCAAATGTTTCGACCGACGATCTTGTGCAGAAAGTACGCCAGAATTTTGAACTGTCGGACGGCCGGCGTCTGATCGTACCGGCGAAAGTGAGTTATGTGCTTTACGACAGCGCGTTCAAAGTCGGGGGTGAAAATGACGCGCCGATTGTGATCGACATTAAGGGTCCCAAGCTCGAGGAACTAAGGCGCATTGCGCTTGACGCTCAGGAAAGAATTTCAAAAATTCCTGGCACTTACGGTGTTGCCAATAGTATTGCGGAACCTTTTCCGGAAACAAAGATTACGATTAACAAGGACCGTGCCAGTTATTACAAATTATCGGTGGTAAACATCGCGCAAGCGGCGAATGTTGCGATCAAAGGCATTACGGCAAGCAAATTTAAAGAAGAGGGACGTGAAATAAATATCCGCGTACAACTGAAGGAAGCTGAGCGGGATAAATTTTCGAAGCTCGGCGCTCTCATGATTCACTCGCCGCTGGATTTGGATATTCCGCTAAGCGATTTTGTGAAATTTGAACGGGGCCGTGGCCCCAGTGAAATCAAACGTGTTTCGCAAGAACGGACTGTGCAGGTTTTCGCGAAAATTTATGGAAGGGGTCTTGAAGAAATCGTGCGTGACGTGCAAATCGAAATCGATAAAATGAATGTTCCGGAGCGCTATGCGGTGAAGCTTGCCGGAGAAAGCGAGGAAGTCAAAGAATCTTTCGCGAGTTTACAATTTGCGTTCACGCTTTCCATTGTTCTGGTGTACATGATCATGGCGGCACAGTTTGAGTCATTGTATCAACCATTTCTGATCATGTTTTGTCTGCCGCTTTCTTTGATTGGGGTCGCCATTGCGTTGTGGTTGTCACACACACCCATCAGCGTGGTGGTCATCTTGGGCGTCATTCTTCTTGCCGGCATTGTCGTGAATAATGGTATTATTTTGATCGATTATATCAATCAGTTGCGCAAAAATGGCATGGTATTGCGCGACGCGGTAGTTTTGGCCGGAAAAACAAGATTACGTCCTATTCTAATGACAGCTTTTTCTTCCGCAATCGGTCTTGCGCCGCTGGCGTTTGGAATTGGCCAAGGAGATGAACTTCAGAAACCGATGGCCGTTGCCGTCATGGGCGGTATTTTGGTTGCAACTTTTCTGTCTTTGGTGGTCATGCCGGCTTTGTACATCGGAACGGAAGAAATTGTAGCAGTGTTTCGGAGAGAGAAAAAGACGCAGCCTGCGCCAACACCGTTAATCCCAGAGAATGCCGGATGAATTTCCCCGAGATTTCCATCAAAAAACCTGTGACCGTATTCATGGTGACTTTGATTGTCGCGTTATTTGGCGTGGTCTCTCTATCAAAACTTCCTGTCGAGCTCTATCCCAATACCTCGTTTGGTGAAATCAGCATTCTTATTCAAGTGCGCGGTGGTATTCCACCCACGGAAGTGGAAACCCTTGTCACCAAACCGATTGAAGAGGCCGTGGCAACAGTCGGTAATCTGAAACAACTGTTGTCGATTTCCAAAGAAGGCGAATCCACGGTTGTTTTGAGTTTTAAACCAGGCACGGACATGGAATTTGCCGCGCTGGAAGTGCGTGAAAAATTCGCAAAAATTAAAAACCAACTTCCAAAGGAAATCGAAAAACCCGTTATTGCGCAATTCCAACAGGGAGATGTGCCGATCATGATTTTGGCTGTCACCAGTGATCATCGTACTACCGAAGACATCCGAAAAATTGTCGATGAGAACATGAAAGAAAATTTTCGTCGCGTGACGGGTGTGGCAAATGTGGAAGTGGCCGGAGGGCGGGAACGCAAAATTCTCGTCGAGGCGGACCAGGTACGGCTTGCTGCATTTGGAATTCCAATCGACGAGGTGACCGCGGCTTTGGGCGCAAATAACCTGAATCTGCTCTCAGGGGAGGTCGAACGCACCAATGACCGTTATTTAATTCGCGTGCAAGGAGAATTCGAATCACTCGACCAGATCAGCAATATGGCGCTTCGCCGCACGCCAGAAGGATCGATCATACGCGTGAAAGATGTGGCGGCGGTGAAGGACTCGTACCTCGAACCCAAAGAATACTCACGCCTTGACGTCCGGCCGGTGGTTACGCTTTACATTCAGAAGGAAAGCACCAAAAACACCATCAGCGTCGCCAAGGATGTTCTCGTAGCCGTGGATGAAATTCAAAAGAAGTTGCCAAAAGATATCCGGATGGTTGTTACTTCGAATCAGGCTGTTTCGATCAAAAAGAATATCGATAATTTAAAAGAATCTTTGATGCAGGGAATTGTTCTTATTATTCTTGTTTTCTTTCTATTTCTATTTAAACTCAACCGCTGGGGTTTGGGCACAGTTTTGGCGCTCATTCTGGCGACGTTGTTCACCAAAGGACCGCCACTTTACATTTTATTTTTGTCGCTGGTCACTTTTCTTATTATTTTTAAAAAATTTCGCTCCATTATTATCGTCACGATGCCGATTCCGGTTTCGGTAATAGGCACGTTTATTTTCATGCGAAACGCTGGTTTAACGATTAACGTGATGACACTGTTCGGGCTGGCATTGGGCGTCGGCATGCTCGTGGATAATTCTATCGTTGTCTTCGAGAATATTTTGAAGAAAAGAGAGCAGCGTCATGACATGATTTCTTCGGCAATCAGCGGATCCAACGAGATGTTTCTTTCCATCGTAGCTTCCACCATCGCCACGGTCATTGTGTTTTTGCCGCTTGCATTTGTGGGGCAAGAGCTTCAGCGGCTTTATTCCGGCATGGCGCTTACGATCGTGGTGTCTTTATTGATGTCGCTGGTTTGCGCGGTGTCTTTGGTCCCGATGATGTGTTCAAGACCGGCGTTTTCCGCCTCGATGAAAGCCCCGGAGTCGCAGGATCATTCTGAAGAATCATGGATCAAAAAATTCACAAAATTCGAAAGACGTTTTTTATTTCTATCCATACGCCACCGGCGCCGGGTGTTGTTTATTTGTGGCGGCGTTCTTGCGGTGGCGATGTTTTTTCTCTCGAGGCTCGGCACCGAATATCTCGGAAGCACCGAACAAAACAAGTTTGTCATTTTTGTCGAGTTGCCTACAGGGGCTCGTCTTGAAGCTTCGGATAAAATAGTCAATAAAATTGAAACGATGGTTCGCGCGATTTCAGAAGTTAAAACGGTGACTTCACGCATCGAGCCATGGTCTTCCAAGGTTTATGTTGAACTGGTAGAGTCGACCGCAAGGCGGCGCAACACAGACGAGGTGATTGACGGCATCCGAGAAGAAACAAATAAAATGGCTCCCGCTTTTATTTATTTTCAAAAAGAAGAACAGGTGGGCACCAAAGAAGTCGTGTTGGAAGTGTTTGGATTTAGCTACGAAAAACTTCGTGAGCTGGCTATTGCGCTCGCCAATCGTATGGAAGGCGTAAAAGGACTTTCTGACACTAAAATCCGCATGCGGGAAGGCCGACCGGAGATGCAAGTCATTATAAACAAAAAGGAAGCGGGGCTTCATAATCTAAGCGTCAGTGACACCGGAAACCAGGTTCATGGCCAGATGCGTGGGTTTCGGGCGACGGTGTTTCACTCAGAGGGACGTGAAGTGGAAACTATTTCGCGCTTGGACGAAAAATATAGAAAAACTTTCAAGGACCTTCACAATCTTATCATGACGACAAAAAAGGGCGATTCAGTGCTGTTGGACCAGATATCGCAGTTCAAATTTGGGCTTGGGCCAAGCGAAATTTGGCGCAAGGACAAAAACCGCATGATTCAAGTTAGCTCCAATATCGGGAAGGTCCCTCTCAGCAAAGTGGTCAATGAGTTACAGAAAAAAATGAAAGATGTGCCATTTCCGGAAGATTATTCTTACAGGGTCGGCGGCGATTATCCGACGTTGGTCGAAACCAATAAACAAATGAAAATCATGATTGTAGCGGTATTGGTGCTCGTCTATTTGGTGTTGGCATCGCTTTTTGAATCTTTTTATCAGCCGCTTCTCATCATGGTGGCCGTGCCTCTAGCGCTGGTGGGCGCCGTGGTCGCGCTTTATATTGGGCCAAAATCCATAGGTGTAGGGGCAATGTTGGGTATGATGATGTTGGGTGGTATCGTGGTCAACCACTCCATCATGCTGATGGATCGCATCAACCACTATGTGAAAAATAAAAAAATGTCGCATATTCGCGCGGCAGTTTTCGCCAACCGCGATCGATTGCGTCCCATTCTCATGACGATGACAACCACGGTGTTGGGTCTTGTGCCTATGGCTATCGATCGAACCGAAGGCGCCAATTTGTGGTCTCCACTGGCGCTGACTGTGATTGGCGGAGTAGTTAGCTCGACAATTTTAACGTTGATGGTGACACCGGCTTTTTACATTTTATTCAATGATGTGATTGATGTTGTACGAAGCGATGAATCTAAGAATATCGTGAAGAAATCAATTTCCAAAGTCTTATTCAAACTCGTCGGCACGGTCAAAAAGGCTGTTTTTAAGTCCAATGACAACGCAAACCCCGCCAAACTCTCCTAACGCCTTTTAGCCTCTGGAATTAACTATTTAGCCGAGTCCTGCTTTTTACATAAAAAATGTTTTTAAATAGTATGTAACTTATTTTATTACATATAGTTACATATAATAAATTTTATGACTAAAAATTGTAATTGCTTTGACCATTCAGTATACTTTCATATAGAAGAAGAAAAATTCCATGGGATCGGGAATTTTCATGATTTGACTTTTTTTTATGGTTTTTTGTGTCGTATTTTTTAATTAATTTTAAATGCGTGGTCAGGCAGAGAATGTAATGGATGAAATAATAAACCAAACCAAGCAAACGCCATATCAGTCCAGATTCTCGCTTGGACTGAGAGCGGTATCGCTGTTGGTTGTAGTGGCATTTCTCTTTCAGGATTTTGCATCTGCGCAGGGTGGCACGCCTGTTTGGTCGCATGTATCCGAATCCAAAACTTCCAACGCCATCCCCGAAAACCACCTTAATCAAATCACCATCCCGCAAGATTCCGGCCTCACCCGCAAAATCGTCGCCAAAGGCGCCGAGGATGTAATCATCAACATACAAGATGCTCACTCCAAACTTGGCGCCCAAGAAAGTATCTCGAGAATTCTCGATAATCTGGTTAAGAACTATGATCTGTCTCTGATCGCGCTTGAAGGCGCTAGCGACCTTGTCGATACGTCGCTTGTTTCAAGTTTTCCCATCGAAGAAGTACGCCAGAAAACAAGCCAATACCTTTTGAAAGAGGGAAAAATTTCAGCCGGCGAATTTTACTCTATGATCTCCAAGGATCCCGTAAAGCTTTATGGCGTGGATGACGCATCCCTTTACAAAGAAAATCTGGATGTTTTTAAATTATTGATCGATAGCAAGGTCAAAATCCGTGTAGAACTTAAAGCACTAAAGAAAATACTGGGTGAACTCGAAAGCAAAGTAGACTCAAAAGACCTTCAGGAACTTTCCAACCGCAAGCTGATTCATCGAAACGGCGAGATCAAGTTTACCGAGTCTTGGGAAATTTACAATCGTCTAGCGGCGGCACATGGCGTGACTTATGCGCAATACAAAAATCTCAAGAAACTTGCAGACACGGTTGAGCTAGAAAAAGCGATTGATTTCGAGAAAGCCGGCCAAGAGCGCGACGCGCTGATCGAAGAACTGGGGAAGAAGCTCCCAAAACTCGAACTCGAGAAATTGGTGTTGCAGTCTCTGCAGTTTAAACAAAATAAAATCACTCCCGGCGCTTTTCATTATTTCTTGAGCCAAGTGTCCCAGTCGGCAAGCATCGACCCGCTTTTTTACAAAAATGTCATTCTTTATTCCCAATACGTGGTGCTTTACGAGGACATAGACCTTATTGCGATTTTTGATGAAGTCGAGCAGTTTGAAAATGCTTTGCGTGAAAAGATTTTCACAAGTAACGATGAAAGAACCCTTTCTAAACTCGCGCGCTGCGCGAATATTCTCTCGATGTTGCTGGACACGGCCTTGACGAATAAAGATTACGAGTTTTTCGTTAAAAATTCTTCTTCTTGTGAAATCGCGGACATTAAAACGAATTTGGAAACGCTCGCTAAAAAATATCATTTGGAATTTGAAGGCCGGGTAAATTTCTCGGTGCTCGAATCGGCGATTCCCAGCGCTAAGAACTTCTATCGCCTGGCCGAAGAGCGTAATCGCGCACTTTTGTCAAACACCATGAAACGAATGAAATCCGAAAAAGTGCATTTGGCGGCTTTGGTCACCGGAGGTTTCCACTCCGAGGGGATCGCCGAACTCATGGACAGCGAGAAACTTTCGTATCTAGTGGTCATGCCGAAATTTGACGAGAAATCCTCTGATCGTCCGTACATCGCGGTCTTGACTCAGAGGCCAAAAGAATATGAAGAAGCGTTCAAAGATTCGGATTTTTATCTGGCCGCGGCGTCTTTTTTTGACTTAGGCGGACGCGTGGAACAGGGTTCTTGGACGAGCGAGCAGAAACAAATGGTCATGAGAGCTTCGCTGGCGACGCTTTTGGTGGACACGGGTATTTATACGGGATCCAGGACATTGTCTCGAGAGATCATGAGCGCTTTTATAACTAGATATTCCGAAAACTTCGAAAAAAACGGTCGCCGCGCGGTTGTGACTCCTCAGCTTTTGACTGAGTGGCTTTCTCAGGCGCGTCTGTCGCGTGAAAGAGCGATGGATGCTGTGACTTTCGGTGGAGAAACTTATTACATCCGTTACGCGGATCGCGATAGGACACAAATCGAGACGATTGAAGTGGGTGAGGCTGTTTCGGAGAAAACTTATACTTTGACCGAAAGTCAGATGGAACAAATACACGGTAGCCTAGAAATTTTAGATAAACTTCGCAGTCAGCAGAACAGACAGGAATCGCCGGATGAAAAAATTAATCAGGTTACATCCCGTTTAAAAGATAGGCCGGGGGTGAGCCTTGAAGAGGTTGAAAATGTCGCACGCCGTATGGGAGTTTCACTTTCCGACGAGCAGAAACAGGAAGCCTTAAGACGTGTGCGGCTGGAAGTGGTGGTTGTCCGGATGCCTACGCAGGTGGCCCAGCTTATTATCGATTATCGTTCTCTTGAGATTTCAGCTCCGCGTGAACAGCCGACGCCAGTCAAACAGATTTTGCCGGCTCCAGCGACCGTTAATTTTATTGGATTTGAATCTCCCGCCATCCGCGGAGCCGCTTCTCAAGCCACCGGCGCGCGGTTGACGCATTCTCGAATTTTCCAAATGGGGATAGTGACAGCAGTTTTAGGCGTGTTTTTGCCGTCGGTGGTTTCGGCAGCGGAATTTGTGAGAAATGCTCAAGGAACACTTGTGGCCAAAGTGTCCGCCTCGGACACCTGGTCCGGCATCGTTGAGCAAGTTCGTGTGGCATACAAAGCCGCCGAACCCCAAGCCTATAGGGCTTCGGAGTGGTTTGGAAATTTTTGGGGCGCCAATGGCGTAGTGCAAAATACTTGGCATTCGGTTTTCGGCGCGGGAGCGATCAAACCTTTGGAAGTGGGACAAGAAATTCCATTAAACAATTTTCCCGAAACCGTGCAAACCGCGCTCACGGGCGCGCAACAAGCGACGACAACTGTTCAAGAAGTAGCAACGAATATTGCTGCAAATCTTCCCCAAATAATCTCGGTACCAACACCAACGCCGGCAATCATAGAATCTCCCGTGCAAGTGGTTAACTCGACTCCCTGGTTTGATTTTTTCCAAAACGTTTGGCATTTATCGGCGCAGTGGGCTACGCAAAATCCAATGATTCTTGTTATTGCGGGCGCTACCGCTGTTGCGGGTTTATCCGCATTTTTTATTTACCGTCATTGGGCAAAAAAAGAACAGGGACACGCCGTTAAAGAGGCAATTCAGACGACAACTCATATAGAAATTCAAGCACGTGATCAAATCCAATTGTTTCATTCAAGGATTGTTGCAGCCAAAGAAAATCAGGAAGCACTAGAAAAACTTGCTTCCGATCCGGTCGTTGCCGAGGCGCTGCAAACGTTGGTCGGGAATTCGCCGGAAATCGCCATGTCCGAAGAAGTGAAAGCTTTGAATGCGCAGCTTGCTGCGGTTGGAAATTCTCAAGAGAGTCTTGCCGGCAAGATCAGAAATAGCTGGCTGTTGCCGAGCGGGACAAGAAAACAGCTTAAAAATATTTTTCTGCTTGGCAGAGAAATCCTGTCGATAGTTGGCCAAATACGTAAGCAACAAATTCCGGGTGTTGACCTCTCAGAAACTTTCTCACCGCTCAGTTATCAAAAACTTCTGTCTTGGCGATACACAAAATCCACCTGGTTTTTTCCTTTGAAATGGTCGGCAGTTATGATCTTAAAAATCTTAGCGCCGATTGTTTATGTGATTTCACTTCCCGTGGCGGCGTTAGCTTTATATGCCTTGGGTCCAAATTCCGATAAAAAATCCGCTGCCGGCTCAAAATTTCTACAAAAACTTGTCATGGGCGTCTATCTGGTACTTACGCTTCTCACCATGGGAGCGCAGGACTTCAGCAAAGAGATGTCCGGTGATCTGTTTCAGGTCGTCAACGAACGCATGTTGGAATCGAATCGGGAAATAAAACGCATCGATGAGTTGTTGGACAAAACCTCCGCAACAAAGAAAGAAGAATCTTTTTTCAAAAAAATGTTTGCGGCTGTAGGTTTGGCACAAAAAGAACAAGAACTTACGCCCGAGGAAAGAGAAAAGCTCAATGAGACAAAAGTGGCTCTCGAGAGGAGAATGCAATTTTTCAGCCTTTATAGCCAGGAGTTGATGAATCCTGTCAAGAAAGGTCTTGAAGAGCTGGACAATAAAGTCAAAGAGCTTGAAAGCAAAACCGACGAAGCTTCCGTGGCGCAGCGCCAAGCGCTTTTAGCCGAACATGAGCTTTTGCGCCTGCGCTTTGAAATGTTCCAGAGTTTATCCCGTTTGGTTCAGCAACAGAAAGACTTGGATAAGGAAATGGTTTTAGTTGAGGAATCGGCCAGCAAAGAAAAGAGCGCGAGTGTGCAAAATTTAAACGACAAAATCCGGCTCGAACTGAAAACGCTGGAAAACCTTGGAAAGGTGAACGACTTTCAAAATCAGCTTGTTGTTGAGGAAAAAATAAGAGCCTCGGTTATTGAAGATGCCGCTTTTATCGAAAAAGCTTTGCAGGACTCGGGGCCTGTTTCGCAAGAAGCGTACCAGGCGGCTTTATTTCGAGCCGGTTACAGCAGTGGCATCGAAAAAAAGGCAATAGATTTTGCTGACGAAGTGGCCATGCAACATGCCGTTGTCATTGGTGAAAAAACAGATCCCACTCACGCAATCAATGACGATTATAAACGCGAGGTGTTGCGTCAAGGCAAAATTCTGACTGAAGGCAATGCGTCGTTCTCCCAGCAAAGAACGGAACTTTTTGAAAGAATCCACCAAAATAGAATGGAACTGCAAAGTAGAATCGAGCAGCGGTTGAAATTGGACATTCAACCGACAGACGAGGGCCTCAAACAAATCGACGCGGAAAATCAGGCGATTGACAGATTGGTTAGTGCCGTGCAGGTTTCCGAAGATTTGTTGAAAAATCTTTTGTCGCAAAAGGCCGCATTTGTAAGCCAAATCGAAGAAATTCTCGCCAACCAGATTCTTGACGCCGTACACCGCGCCGAAGAAGAGAAAGTTTTGAAAGAAAAAGGCCAACCTGCGCAGGCTGAGCTGAAACAAGCGCATGAATTTCAGAAAAATCAAACGGAATTGGATCGTTTGAATCGCCAGATTTCCGAAGGTCGGAAAGTCCAAACAGACGTGCAAGAGGCTACAAAAAAACGGGATGCGCTGCAAAGTTCGCTTAAAGAGCAAAGACTCGCGCGAGAACGAGAAAAAATTCATCAGAAAATAGACCAACTGCAAAAAGACGAGGCGGATATTCTTAAAGTCAGAGTCGGCGAAAAAAGCGCCGCTGTCGCGCCTATGGTGGATATTCTGCGCCTTTTGGGTTATTACGTACCGTCGTCAGCTATTGAGAAAGCCGAACAAGAAAAACGGCTGCGGCAAATGTTTGAAAATCGCGCGATGATCGGCTCCGAGAAACCATTGGCGGAAACGAATCGTCTTTTTGATGAAAATGTCGAGAAAGCGCTACGCGCTTATTATTCCACATGGACTAACGTTGGTTTAGAGGCGGCGAAAAATTCAGACCTAAAAAATATAGATGAAATTTTGGCGCGCCTTGTGAACGACGCACGCGACACTTTAAATCGTGAGCTTGTCTTGATTGGCGAACCCTCCGATGTGCTGCAAGAACAGAAGGAGCAAAGTCTAAAAACCGCCAAAGAAGCCAGTGCAAAATTTTTTGATTTGGAGAAAGAAAAAGCGGTCCAAGCGCAAGAAGTCAGTGACCTCCGGGATATGGAGGCGGTGTCCTCCAACTTATTTTCAGCCAACGCCTATCTTGAGTCCAAACGCATTCAGTGGTTTCAAGATATTCTCGTGGAACTGGGTTATCTGAAACCGGTTCATCCCTACGATCAAACTTTGCATTATGCCCTGGACTCCAAGAATGGCCATTCTTATCGTGATCCTATTTTTGGTGGGCAGGCAGCCTCAGATCTTTACGCGGCAATCCAAGCGATACAACAAGAGGCCGGTATCCATGAAATTGACGCGGTCACCGGACGTGTGGTATTTGGCAAGCAAACCAAAGAAATACTGCTGGGAAAAATAAAAGAATTGCGGTTGAAACAAGCGGCCGAAGCGGAACAATTGAAAATAAAAACAACCATGCAATACCCCTGGTTGGGACAGGTGCCTATTGCCAAAGAACAAACCCTGCCTCCGGAGGTTCAGAATGCAATTCGGCGCGGAGTGGAATGGTTAGACAAGACCATGCAAAGCCAGCAAGCGTTCGTGGATGAAAACAAAGCCATTTTGGAGCTGCCATTTTTCGGACTCGGCCCCACGTTTTTGGACGTCTACCAGATGCTCGATGAAAAAAGCATCAGTAAAAAGGATTATTTACAGGCACTACGCCTGTTTTTTGAAACGTTCAAAACAGAAATCCCGGATGTCCCGCGAGCCAAAGCTATACTCAAAGACCTGTTGATGACTCATTCAAACGGCAAGTTTTCAGAGGTTGCCGCCGATAATTTTATCGGTCAAATAATCGGAATTATTCAATCAGGCAGCTCCGTGCCGAAAACTAAAAGACACTTTGTATCCGGTTTCATTCAACTTAATTTTGACATGGAAGATAGCGTTACCAAGGAGCTTCAGAAACGAAGAGATCAACTGCGCCGCGAGTTAGGCGATAGTTATAGAAGTTTAAAAATCTCTGTGCCAACGCTCAGAGGGGAGTTAGGTGAAGTCGTGCAGGCAGATTCTTGGAAACCTTACGCGAGCTTGAGTTTTCTGCTGGGACTTCAAATGGATCAAAGCCGTTATGCCGATCGGGTGGTGAACCAGTTCCTGAAGAATACGGCTCTGGCCGTGGGAAGGTACAACGAGAACAACTTGGAATTTGCCAAGAGTTATCTGGAAATAGTGGCTTATGAAGCAAAAATAAAAGAGCTGGATCTTTTGATGCGTCAAAGTGTGAAGGGGTCGCTAGAGGAAATGAATCTGAAACTACAACTGGCCAAGCACGAAAAAGAACTTGAGGGTTTAAGAAGGATTTTTCAATCCGTTTATCCAGGTGCCAACGGAACGAGCACCGGACGGTTTACGAAAGTTCAATATCAGGATTTGAACGAAATCCAAGCAATCACGCGACAAGCGGTGACTGATATGCATTTATGGTTTGCTCGACAATCGGTGTTGACGCAAGTACGGCTGGCATTGGAAGAACGGGAAGGGGTAAATCGTCAGGATATTATAACAGACCTCGAAACCGCTCTCACGCGGCTGGGTTCCGAAATTCTAAACGGTGATACGGTTCGGAAAACCCTTCTGAAAATTTTTGGCAATGAAGAAAGCCTTCAGAAATATGGCTTGAAAGACGTCGTGGCAGGATCGGCCAAGAAAACACAGGGAATTTACTTTTTTCAGAGCGGTGTCGTGGCTCCAGGCCTCTGGGTCCGAGATGGACAATTAACAACGGCTATCAATCTGTCGCTTAATTTAAAATTGCGCAATAGTTTTGACACGGCCAGAATAGAAAAAAATGAAAGACAGCTGGAAGACAGCCACACCGAAGAAAGCATGTTGGATCTTCACTCGAGGTATCGCATGGCGCAAGTGGTACTGACAGAACTGGGAGAAATATACCCGGCGACTGTCGGTCTTTTATCCATGAAACTCAAAGCAGGTCTGGAATCCTACATATTGCAACCAGTATACCAAAACCAAGCGCCTGCGTTGGTCTCGGATAATAGGTGGAATGAATCCAAAGATTCCATTCAAAGCGGCAATGAAGATGAAGCTCGGAGCAGCGTCGAGGAAATTCTCGCGCTGGTTTCAAAGCAGTCTTTGGATTCTAAACGCATTAAAGTCAGCGTCAAAAATGAAATCGACAAAAATAATCCCAACAAATTGACAATCACAGCCAGTATTTCTTTGCTCAAAGGTCCCGTGACGCTGACATTCAACATTCTTCGGTCACAAATAGAAAATCAAAAGGATCTTTACACTCAACTGGGATCCATCAAGCAACGGGTTGCTGAAAATTTTCTTTCTCTGCAAGTGCTTGCCGCGCTGGAAGAGTTGTCAAGCGCCTACCGGAATTTACAGGCCAATCCTTCATCGGTGGAGGCTAGAATCAATTACCGATTGGCCCAGGAAATGGCCAAACGCGCGATGGATGGCTTGCCGGTAAAACTGTTCGTGTCTTCGGACCCCAGCGTTATTTCTAAAATAAAAAATGAAAAATGGCAGAAGCTGACGACCGGCACCAACCAATCTCTTTTGCTGCAGCTTGATATTTATCGACAAATGCGCAATCAGATTGAAAAAAAGCAGGCGAATATTTCCATTACCGTGCCGGCTTCACCCGATCCCATCAGCGTCGTATCTGCCGTGGTGCAAAATATCGTTTCCGTCGTTGGACTGATTGCGGGTGCGGATAAAACAGAGACCCACAAAGCGGTGGAACGGCTGAATCGAATCATTGCCGAAAAAGATCAGCAGCTAAAAAGTCAGGGAGTATTGCCGGATGTGGACGTAAATTTGCTTCATGATACGTATAAGACCGTCAACGGCCAGACGTTCCGGATACGCGAGATAGAGCTTCGTGACAATGTTAGCGGCCAATTGCGCCCTTATTTCGTGATCCAACCCCTGCTGAGTTCAGCGCAGGATTTTGACCAGGCCAGTAAACTGCTGGTAGCCAGGTCGGACAAAGATTTGCTGACCGGAGAAGTTGCCACGTATGGAACGCCTGTATTCGTGGCTCCTTCCATTGAAATAAATGAGCGCGGAGAACGGGTTCTGGCGTTTTACGAGATGAACGCGGTCACCGGAAAGGCCATTAAACGTTATCAAATTCATGGCCAGAGGCTGGACGCCATTCTTAATACATCGGATACCAATAAAAAAGAAAGATTGATCGGCGCCGTGAGCCGTGAATTTGTGCTGGAAAATGATTATTTGCTCTCTACCAGGATAGGCGTGGTCGGACAAGGCAATGAGAATCTCAGCGCGATACAAAGCTCTAATGATTCAACGCAAATCCGTTTGACAACTGGTCGTGGTTTGACCGTGTCCTCGTCTTTTCAGAGTTTTGGATATGACAACCGAAGCCATTTTTTACAGGTTTATGGGCCTTTAGGTCAGGCCGTTTGGGGGGTCGGTTCCGAAGTTCGAAGGGGAGACTCGACTCAAACCGGTGTTTTTGCGCAGTTGCAACTGCCCAAAGGCGCTTTGAATGGTTTTTTGAAACAGCTCGATCTTAAAATCGGAAACGAAGAGCAGAGTGTAAACGTGGCTGTTGATTCGGGTCCGGCTGTCATTCGTGGAAGCGCCAACAGGACTACCCCAAGTAGTGGAAACCAATCCTTGTTGTATTCTTCCTCGGCAAGTCGTAATTTTGGATCCGGCAGCGTGGAAACGGGCGTACGCGTGATTGAAAGTGAACAATCCCGGTTTAACGAAATATTTTTGCTGTCGCGCTTACAGTTGGCAAAGCGGCATGTACTGGAACTGCAAGCAGCCATGGGTTTTGACAATGCCGACACCCGTGTTCGTCAAGATCGATTTTCAACTCTTTATACCCATCGATCCGCGCAGTCTTCGGAATCGGCAGGAATCGGCAGCGACTCAGGACGTGGCGTGTATGGCATCGCAGGGTATAAACGGATATTGGAAAAAGGACAGATTGCTTTTTGGGTCAATGCACCGCTTAAATACTGGCAGCAAAGCAGTATGCAGATTCAGGCAACGCATCAACTGGGAGACCCGGACACCATTGTCGGCGGAAATATCGGCAGCGACCTCACCGGCAATTTACGATTTGGGATTTTTGGCCAATCAAAGATTGGATGGCTTGGCCGGTTGATGGGCGTGTCACCGGATGGGCTTAAATCCTACACGGAGAAAAACGGGGGAGCTTATCAATATAATTTGAGGAATCAGGTGGACTATGAGCTTTTGCCTCAGGCGGTGGGAGAGGCCTTGAGTTCACGATGGATGATCGCCGATATTCCTGAGTCCATTCATGATGAAATCAACGATTTGAAGCAAGCGTTTGCCAGCCCTGAGCTAAAAAAAGTGCTGGCGGATGCGGGCGTTGCAGAAACAGTGGTTGAAGAATTAGTCCATGGGTTGGAAGAATCTATGAAAAACATTGAGCGGCAAAGAGAACAAATCCTGGCGGACATCCAACAAGGCCGCGCGGATTCACGAACTATCAGCGCGGCTGTTGAAGAGATTGAAAAGACAATCGACGCGCGCTTTAAAGATTTTGAAAATTCTTTGCGCGTAAAAGCCGACCCAAAAAAATATTCGGCCTTGCGCGAAAAAATCACCGGCGCGCAAAGAGAAGTTTCCCGCGTTTTGGCCCAGTCCCGGCAGACACATGACA
Source organism: uncultured Planctomycetia bacterium (assembly GCA_964628355.1). Taxonomy (GTDB): domain Bacteria; phylum Omnitrophota; class Gorgyraeia; order 2-02-FULL-51-18; family 2-02-FULL-51-18; genus CAZVNB01. The sequence continues at coordinate 18,558 of CAZVNB010000011.1, forward strand.
ACATTCGAGAAAAGTTTAACTACTACCTGCAAGCGCTGGAAAAAGTCTCGGAATCCGTCCACTCCGTGCAAGGCACAAGCGCCTTTTTGGGAACATCGGAACTGGCGCCTGCTTTTCAAAATCTGCAAATAGAATTGACCAACACTGCAAAAGAACTGCATGTCCGCGTGGCGCCTTACCTCGTGGATGAGAACCTGCTTTCACAGATGAGTTCCGTGGAAAGAAAAGATCGCTTGGCTGATATTCAAAAACTGCAAGAATTACGTCAAGCGCTGGATCCGGTGCTTGGAGAATTTTTGGGAGACTTCGCGGATCGTCCGGCCACTTACGCATTTTGGAGGGATTATTTTGTGACGGTCGCGTCGCTTCCACAATATGGGGTGGAAGGGGCAAAATCCTTGATAACAATCCAACAAAATCTAAAGCCGTTTATTTGGAAACTTCTGCAGAAAGATCCTGAAGCGCTGCTTGGCACGGCTAACTTGGATCTTGAGTCGGAGGGTGTGCAGAAGCTGTTAGACCAGTTTTCTAAAATGATTTTTACCGGCAAGACGTCCGAAGCCAAGGTGCATGAGCTTTTACAGAAGCTGGCGCAGGCTGTTCCTTCATTGGAACAATCCTCACAGCGCAGTATCGAGGTAACAAATCTCGCCGAACTTGCTTCCGTAATTCAGTCATTAACGTTGGAGGCAGGGAAAGTCGCCACAACCGAGGAATCCAAAGGCGCACCGGTTGGATTGGATGAGGTGGTGCGCCAACTTAATCTAAAAGAAGATCTCAAAATACTGTTGGATGGGTTGATCAAAAAAGCCACGGGTGGCGCTTATGGATTTGACACGGACAACCCGGAGCATCGACAAAATCATGAAAAAGCACTTGAATATTTCGCCGATGTGCTGCGGACGAAATTGCTCAACGAGAGGGACATCAAGGCCATTTTGCGTTCTTACCCGGAAGTATTGGATCTGGTTTTTGCTCTCGTGGGCGAAAATAAGACGACACCGTTTGATATCGAGGAATTCTTGAAAAATCCATCCGATTTTTCCTATGTGGAATGGTCTTACTGGGCGGTTTTTGCGGCTTTTAGCAAAATCGGGAATGCCGGCCCGGTGTTTGCCAAAATTCATCTTCGGAACATGATCGAGCTCAAGAATCAAATGACCGATGGGTCACCGCTTTTTGAAAATTTATTCGGCGTCCAGGGTTTTCAGCCGAATAAAAAAGAACACATGGAGCTTCTGAGCCACCTGGCATTTTTCTTGTCTCAAAAAGACACACAGATTCAGAGTGACCTTTCAGAAAAACAAAAGCTTTTGGATATTTTTAACACAGCGGGAACTATTTGGAAAAACACTGCCGATCATGATCGCGCAATCCGTGTATCGGACGAGCTGGAAGGCGTTCTGCGGCAAGCCACGATTTCTTTGGAAGTCAAAATAGCCATTGTCCGAAGTGATCTATCGCAACCCGATAAAGATCTTTTATTAGGCTTCAGATCCGATCAACTAAACAAGATTATGATTGCGCTAAAAACGGCATGGGGGAATCTCTCTATTGATCAAACAGGCGCCCTGGTGCAGGAGGAAATGGCACGGATTTTGGCCGGACAATCGGTGGAGGGACGATTAAAAACGTTTAAAGTCGCCGGCCAAACAAATCTTATGCACAGGTTATTGCAGGCGCTGGGCAAAACATCTTTGAATCCCATGCAAGACAATGAACGGAAGTTGTTCGATGATTTGGCTCAAGGGCTGGCGGAAGGTGGCGAAAAAGCTAAACAGGTAGATCGTTTCCTGGCCAACGTGGCTAAATTCAAAAAAACTCTCGCGCCGCTTTTTGGCGTGGATGAGGCAATAGGTTTAAACATGCAGAATTTGGACGGTACTTCCTATCAGTTGGTGAAGCGATACGCGCAGACCGCTGTCGTCAATGAAACGGTGCAAGCCCAAGTGAAGGACGGCCAAAATCAACCGGTAAAATTGCAAATTTCAATTCCGGAAATGATTCAGCGAATGAGAATTTTGCTTCCTCATGTTTTAAACGAACAAAATTCGGGGCAGAAATTTTTAAGTCTGGAACAGGCGGATCCTAAACGAGGCGTCATGGAGACGCTGGAAAAATGGGCTGTTACGGAGATGGTTTCATCGTCGCTGGGTTATGGCCAGTCGTGGGCTAAAACCTCGCTTCAAGCCATCAACACGCTTCAGCCGGTTATGGATAAACTTCATCAAAGAACCGGAGACAATCACGTAAAACTTTCCGAATCCTTACTTTTTTCATTGGAGGTAACTCTTATCGCTTCCGGCAAGTACACGATCCAAGACAGATATGATTTCTTGTCTAATGTGGGGAATGGTTCTTGGGATTTTGCCACGCCCGAAGGCGTGATTACGTTTTATCAGATCAATGGCCGGCCCATGGAATATCAGGCAATGCTGGCACGGCTCAATATTTGGCTCAAAGACTTTTCCGAGACACAAGGCCACGATACCAAACGTCTTTCAAGCACCACCGTTTTGTCGCTTGCGTATTGGATGTTGAATAATCCGGGTGTGGATGATGAGGCTATGCGCAGCAGCGTTATGACGATGGTGAAAGGATTGATGGACTATGCGGAAAGAAAAGCAGCGGAAGTGGCCGCGCAGACGATTGTGGAAAAACAACCGTTACCCGAAACACCACAATCAACTCCGGCGCTTTCCAAGGCTGCTGTGAAAAAAATGAAACAGGCAGTAGTCTCACAGCAATCCGCAATAGTGGGATTGGCCATGCCCGCTATTGAGCCACCGACTGTTACCGCTGCTCGAAAATTAATAGAAAGAAAAATCCGAAACACCGAGGAATCCGAGGAATCCGAAGTTATCTCCTATATGTTGCCAGAATTGGCCGTAGCCGCTGGAGTTGTTGCCATGGCCTATTTGCTTCGAAAGAGAAAAGGGCTGATAATCATCCTGCTTGTCAGCGGCGAGATGATGATCTTTAGCTCGCAAGTCCAGGCACAATTTGTAGGGCAAGCGCCACCGGGTGTGAACGCACAGGCAACGGCAGCGGTAATCAATAGCAACGCTATCAATTTAATCAACGCTATTCAAACCAATCCCTTTGTTTATCCAACCGTCCTTGAATCCGGGTTCAATCAGCTATTTCCCAATATTCGTTTGAATCCCACGACGGATGCCGAAACCGAAGCCCTCAATTTGTGGGCAGATCAACATGCTTCGACTCCGGAGGCAATCGACAGAATTGTGTCCGCAAGTTTTATTCAAACCACTCCTTTTGTGCCGGGATTTTTGACCACTCTCAAGAGCAATGATTATTACCTGCGGTATTTCAACTTGCATGAGTTCAACGGTTTTTCCGGAACACGCGCCAATATTCCTTCTGGAATCATGAACCTTCCACTATTGGAAAATGTCCCGTCTTTCGATGATGCAAGACTTTTGGCGACTTTTGATCCAGCCGTTAATCCGGAAGCAGCCAGCACGAAACTAGGCATTTTTGATAAAATAAAAAGTTTTGAAGATTTGATTCGTGATAACGGCTACGCCGGTGCCGCTTCAGTCATTTATTTCGGCCTGGATTTCTCTGGAGGGATCACACTGGAAAATGTGGATACTGTATTCGGGGTTGTCGTGAATACCAATCCCGACTATCGCCAGGACACGGTGGAAAGGGCATTTCGCTTTATCAAAGAAATGAACGAAAAAGCATCGCCCGCCGGACGCAGTTGGGCGGATCTTTTTTCCGTGCGTTACGGATTCTCGGTGAAGTATGGCTCCGGCGTCCAGATATCCGATCCGCAGCGGCAGTTCATTTTTGACACGGTGGGGCCGACTGATTTTGATCAGGCTCAATTTTTGGCACGGCTTGATATCGAAGTCGAGATAATCGAAACGATGTGGAATACCACTGATTTGATTACCACGAAGTATGGCCCCCGGTTTTCCGCGCCGTTTGTACCTAGCAACCCATCTCACACAGCACTTTTATCAGCATTGGCTGATAGAGTGGGCGATGGACAATATATAGGTTTTCAATTAACGGATAGTTTACAGGTAGGACCCCAAGAAAATTTTGATCAATTCCGGTTGGTGTCCGAATTGAAAGCGGCTTTTCAAAAAGAAGCTCAGGTCATTATAGATATCTGGCCAACCGGTATTGTAGGAGCTCTTTTTGGAAATGATTTCGCAGCGTATAACCGTTTCGGAGACCTAAGGCTTGAGTTGATGGCTTCACTTTTGGCAAATGCAGATATCGATGCGATGACCGCAGCGGCTCACTACTTGACTGCTTTGCGAGACAATGGCGGGGCCGCCATCGACGCAATGGCTGATTTGACGGGTCATGATTTTAGGAAAACCGACGCGTTGAAATTGTCCGAAGTAAAGCTTTTGATGACACAGTTGTTCAAATCAGATGGCACCATCGAGTTTGATCCTTTCAACAATCCGACTGAGGCTGTCAAGCATCTGATTGCGGCCGCCAATTATCTTAAGGCTTTGCGTGCCAATAATGGTGCTGGCATCGATGCTTTAAGTTCCCTGGTAGGCCAAGACCTGGGAAAAACCCAAGCCTTAACCACGGATCAAATAAAATTCCTTTTTACCCAACTGTTCAAATCCGACGGCACCATCGAGTTTGACCCTTACAATAACCCGACCGAGGCCATCAAACACCTGATTGCTGCTGTCAATTACCTCAACGCTCTTCGTGCCAACGATGGAGCTGGAATCAAGATATTGGCTCGATATGTAGGCGTAGATCTCGGTGTGGCGGGACCTTTGATGCAGCCTGGGAGCTCAGATGTTTCATTAGTCAAATTTTTATTTCAGCAGTTGTTCTCTGAAGCAGGGACTTTTACGGAAGCTTACTTGGATCCTACAGGTTCCGTGAATAAATTAATTCTAGCCGACAAATACTACACAGCCCTTGCCAACAAAAATGCCCTGGCTTTGATCAACAAATACTCCGCCAAGAAAGTCCCGCTTCCAGACAAGATCGGACAATTTGGCGCTCAAGACATGGCCGACTTTGTGGGCATGATCTTTAACGACCAAAAGCAAATCCATCCTTTCATCCTTGAAGCCAACGGCGACTTTGATAAACTTGCCGACAACCTAATCTTGGCCGACAAATACTACACAATTCTCGTCGAGGAGGGTGCTTTATCTGTGCTGATAAAATTTGCCAGCATCGATATTCCCACTGAACCAGGCAATTTCAATGCCGCGCAAATGGCTAACCTGATCGGTCTTCTTTATAAAAAAGATGCTCAGGGGAATGTCGTCCAGCATGATTTTGTGACCACGGGTGAATTCAGACAAGCAGCACAGCGTATCAAAATGGCCGGTACGTTACTGGATAATGAAGCTTTTAAAACATTTTTTAAAATTAAAGATCCTGGGATTGAAGCGCTTGAATTCACAATTAGCCAAATCGCCAATTTTATCGGGCCGGATAGACTGCGCCCAGATGGTTTCGAAACCCCGGAGCTATATTTGGAAAATATAGCAATCGCCCTGGAATTAAAACTAGCAATCGAAGCAGACTCAGCCACGAAGCAGCTTTTTAATGGCGCGCTTGGTGATTTTAAAACAGCTTATAATGATGACGATTTGGCAATACATGATTTAGATGTAGAGCTTTTGTCCGACTTGAGCCATCTCATTGGCCGTCCGGGATCGTTCTACCAGAGTGTCGACGAATTTGCTCAGATGCTGCGCATCGCCGTTCGGATTAAGCCTTATGTCCAACAGTATTTGGATTCCAGCCACGATTCTTTTAGTTTGCAATTTGAAGCGGGCACGCTCAGTGTCAGCCAGATAAAAGAAGACGCCAAATCTCGCGAGGTTTTATTCAAAATTGCCGGAGAGTTCCAGAAACGTGGAATTTCAGAACTATTAAAAATAGAAGATGCCAGGGTCACCGACACCAATCAGGAAAATCTCGGCAACATCGGTTTGACTCAAAGCGTGAAGAAATTGAGACAGCAAGGCTATACGGGACCGATTCGGCTGGACAATCTGGCGCAGTTATTCAAAGTCTACGGAATTGCGCAGGAGCAGCTTCCAATTATATTGCAGCTGCGTAATGCTTTGAGCAAAAACGGTATCCAGGGAAGGGGAGAGCAGTATGCGATACCCTTTGAAGCCCAAAAAACGCTTGAAATCATTCTTTTTGGCGTCGATGAGTTTGCTAAATACCATTATAAGATCCAACGTCTTACAAATGAAGAAGTCGAGGTCAAGTTCACAAATCCTTATACCGACAAGACTGTCCGACGCGTCTATGGCCGGCTCGGTCTGCCTGTTTGGCAGGAGACGATAGACAATCAGGGGGTTTTGGCGCCGATTCGCCTGACTTATGATAAGAACGGCGATCAGACCCAGACCATCGACATGAGCACAGGACGTACGATCGTTGATTTTGATGTCACGCGAATCAAACCGGACAGCGACGAATTTAATCGTTTTTTAACGCTGCTTGGTGGAACTTTTGGTGAGACATATCACGTGGCGCAAAGCGAAAAAGAAGTCATTATGATCGTCGAGACCGATCACAACACGAATCGCACCAAGGTTTCATACCGTACGGAGCTTGGGGATCTGATCCTTGAAGGGTTCGCGAATCGAGACATTGACTCGCGTCACATCAGCGACGAGATCACGGTGGTTCTTGACCCGGGGATCGACACAACGCGCGAAACATGGGCTCTGGACGCGGAGAACCATTCTACATCGGTGCGCATCTTCCGTTATGGCCTAAAAGGTTGGAGCATGGAGAACGGAAGGATATTCGCGGATGTCGATACGACAGACTACCTTCGGTCTAAAAACGTACTGGCCGGGGATTTGTATCATTACGTGGAACGATATGATCTGGACGGCATCAAGAGAATCATCAACAGCCTTGAGAGGAACGAAATAACTTTTATACAACCGGACCGTTTTGGCAACGAGTCCACGCGGAAAGTTTATTACAACTATCAGCAGCCGGGAGAACGGCTTGAACTTGGAACGACAGTCACCGGTTATGACCAGGATGGCAACGCCTCCGTGCATGTCGGCGACCTGCTGAGGCATAACGAGCATTTCGACATCTATACGCGCAATCAACGGCTCAAAGAACGTACTTTTGGGAATGAAAGGACATTTTTTGATACGACCAAGCTGCTGCTTGAGTGGCCTCTGTATACGGTGGATACGACCCGAACGAAAGGTCATACGATGTCGTTCGATATCCACGGCAGGATACAAACGGCACAGCATGTCATAAGGAGTTATGACGTTTTGGAACCACGATATGATGGAAGAGTAGCATCCGGTATCGTCCGCGTTTATGACGTCGTCAAAGGCAGCGGACAGGCGAATGTCAAATGGTCCTATGTGGACAGCTATAGTGACAAAGGCAAATTGACGCAGAGGATCTTGGTGACCGGAGATGGCTTACTTGAGGAGACTACGACCGTGCGTTTTGACGATTCGGACATTGAAGTGGGTATGGATGCGATAGTAAGGATGGGTAATCGTGTGATAGAGACTCGCAGCATCAATATTGGCGGCGACAAGGAGATGCCGGTGAATGAGCGCTGGAACCCTGACGGAACGACTGTTATTAGCGACATCAATCATGCCACAGGGATACAGGTCATAAGCCACATCGACATCAATGGCAATTCCATCAAAACAGCCGAGATCACTCCAGGCAGTACCTTTATTACTTTTATTGGATATGCCCAAGGGGTGCAAAACTACGATTTTGGTGGCTCCCATAGCACTCCTATCGCGGTCGGTTTGGAAACCGGTCGGAAGACCTACCAGGGATTTCAATATACTAGTGCCAAAGAATTTTCCGATCGCAAGGAATCTGATATTACTGCGCCGCTTGCGATCTTCTCCGAAGCGCCCGTGTATTTTGAGGATGGAACGGCAGATACGGAGATCCACGAGGTTGTTTTCAACGACGTGGGTGAAAACGTCGGATTTGTCACGCATACGGATAGGCGAAGCTCCATTGATCCCAAAGGCAAAATAGTCAGTTTAAGACAGGGCGACCACCAAATTATTTACGACCAGGCGCAACCAGTAGACACTCCGCTGTACAAGATAGATACCAGGACAGGCGAACGAATCGAAGAATATGACGTGGTATTCATGATGCCCGACGGCGCTGAACGCGCGATAGGACTCCGTGCTCCTCCCGGAACGGAGAAAGTGTTCGATGGATCTACCGATACTGTCCAATCCACCAAGATTACCTCCCGCGATTTACGCCGTTTTACAACCAAACTAGACACTTATCGTATTGGAACTGGACTTATCAGCACTTCTACCAGGGCGGCGGCCGATGGGTATGAAATGAACGAAACAACGGTGGTTGTTCGGGATGCAGTTGGCATAGAGCAATATCGTAAAACGACCAAGGTATCTGGCGACTTGATCATGGAAGAAACGGTGACCGTAACAGAGAAAGTCACACCCGACGGGTTCAGTGTCTCCCGCCAGACAAGCAATACAACAGGCAGGCAAATATTCCGCCTAATGAACGTGAACGGTGATGAGGTCAAGGTCGCCACTGTCAATTCAAAGGATAACACCACGGCGTTTGTGGATTATGACGGTGTCAATAACGGACGACCTGTGGGTCTTGAAGCCAAAAGACGCGCCTATCAGTTACCGCGGGGGATCGATACAAACACTGTCGAAGGATTTTTATCCGGCAATGAAGAAGAACTGGAAAAAAAAGGCGCCGTTCGTATATCCCGGTCGGCCAAACCGGCTTATCATCCATCTTTTGATGCCTTCTCGAAGAACGTTCTGGTTGACCAATATCCCGATCTTTTCGATCAGCAGGCAGATGGTCATTACAGATTTAAAGAATCCGTGTCGCCAGCCGATATCGATGCGAAGAACGACATCGCACTTCGCGGACTTTGGAACAAGACGATACATCAAGGTGTGGTGGAACTGTCGAGTTTTGAATCCATCATTCAAGATGGAAAAGTTATTGGAGAAAAAGTTTTTGAGGAGCGCCGGCTTCTGGGCCATCGCTTGACCCTCATGACAACAGACAATCCGAATGCGCCGCAGGCGCCAAGCTACAGGACCGACTATGACCCCCGGTCTCCCGAAGGTCTTGATAATCCTCTAAGGAAAGTAAAAATTTTCGTTTCAGGACAAAAAAAGCTTTTAGAGGAAAATACAATGACCTGGATCGCCGCCGATGGCTATGAAAAAGCGGGTAATCGTGTCCACACAAGACAAGTGCGTGACAATAAGGAATGGGACGAGACGTATAGCGCCAGAGACGGATTTATCCGCCACACCGTCGAAGGTGCCGAAAATGGCAACGAAGCGGCCGAAGTTTCCGTGCCGGTACGTCATCCTCATCTGAGATACGTGCTCGGCACGGATACACATTTTACTTATGATCGCGACAACGTTCCCAGCGCGTTGGACGTAGGCATCGTCACGAATTGGATCGGAAAGAACGGACAGACTCGTTATCAAGATCGTACGGCTGGTTTTGATCCAATCCTCCGGCTTGTCAATATGCAGAGAAATTTCGTTGCCGGACCCGTGACTTACCGTGTGGAATGGCGGCACACCGACCAGGGAGGGGATCTTCTTCTGATCAACACCCGCGCCCGGACGACTCTGAATGATCCAGACACGCACAAATCCACGACCAAGAACATCCGGACGGGCGAGGTGATCATCGAATCGACAATGTATGTCCAAACCAGAACGCGCCATGACATCAACTGGTTCCAGAAGGCACTCGGCCTCAAGGCATTCGAAGAAACGCTGCACTTAAACAAGTTTGACAGGCCGGACGGTCCCGAGGCCGTGATCGTTACTGATGTTCTTATAAAAGGCGAAGACGAGATAGCGACCGTGGAATATTCTTACGGACTTGAAATTCGCCTCGCGGTCAGTCTTAGGGCAACAGGCGTCGATTTGCGGGTCTATAGCGACTATAAGTATTTGCCCGGAAAGATCGTCCGAACCGTCGACGGCCGTTTTACGGGAGATCACTACATCGAAACGTTGGACGGAGACGGCCGGGTTGTCCGAGAAGAACGCGGAGACTGGACAACGAAGATCACTTATCAGGGCGGGAGTCTACGCCGTCATCAGGGGACGCTTCATTTCCAAGATCTTCCGGCTTCCATGACCTGGACGTACAAGCCGGTGAGTCCATTCAGCGGGGCAGATCTCAATCTGACCCCTGCCAACCAGGCTGCCGTAGGTATCACTTCACCCGATATGTATTTGATCCCCGTCGACGTGACCACTTCCTGGTTTGAACGTTACACACAATTTCATCAACCCGGAGACATGCACGGACGCCCCATTGTTGTGGCGACTTATAACGGAAAATACTACCGCTTGGTGGACCAATGGGGCCTGGGTGTGAATGTACCCGAAAAAGGGCGGCTTGTCGATGCGACTGCCAACAATGATGTTGCCGAAATATTTACGCGCAATCATGCCAAAGATATCTCGCTCGGCGCGCTTACCGTGAACGCCGATCAGCAGGCATTCATGTCCGAATTCCCGGCAAACACGCCCCTTTGGGCTTTTGACGTGGTGGCGGCCGATAGGCCTAATCTTACCGCCTATCATCTTGCCAATGACCCGATAGGAAGAATTCTTGGTATGACTTACCAAACTCCTGACTTTGACTGGAAAGTGTTCAATACCAATTTTCCAGCGACCCGGCTTACCGACAGAAGCCAGCGATATGAGGATGAAAGGCTCGAGAGTACGATCCAAGCGGTCAAGATTATTTTGGCCGAAGAAATCCCAAATAGGACAACTGGTTTATTAAATGCTGTTAGGTGGCAGCTAGATACTTTGGTTTTACAAAGTTATACCCAGTATGCCAATGGTTACCGTGAGCTTCAATTTCAAGAGGTTGGCGAACCATTCGGGAGGGCTCCATATAAGCTGCCAATATCTCCTACGGCGCCGCCTGTCATTCCATCAATTGTCCGGCCTCCGGTTGCTCCAGGGGAAGTCCCGGTTTCCGATCCTGCAAAAACAAAGGCCGGTGCACGGCTTGCTTCTGCATCCGAAACCCGCGGCAAGATCGCTGGTCCTCTGGTTCGTCTGGCTGTGGCCGTGTTGCTACTTTTGGCGTCACAGCCGGCAATCGCGCAAACAGTCAGCTTAGTCGTTGACCAGGCTGCAGGCATTGTCCAGGTCATGAGCGACGGTAAGACTCTGGCCAAAGAAGATCTCACGGCCGTAGTCTATCAGCCGACCGAAGGGGATACGCATATTAACTACTATACGGAAGGCAATATGCCGGAACTTTTGGCGCCACTTCTACCGGCGGATGATCCTGTTCTTGATAAATTAGGCCTGTCGTCAAGAGGCGCCGATCATGCCAGGATCCTGACCCAGGAAAAGAGGATTATGAATATAAAGCTTTATTACTTGCCGCTGGACTCGTCCGACGAGATCGAGGGTGTGAAGATGATTTTGAGACGTGCTCACCAGCTCTATGGCCTCCGGGTGATGGCCGGGCATTGGGCAGGTCTTTGGGACCTGCCGGGATCGCCAACGTTGGTCGGAAATAACACTCGTGCAGGCAGACAAGAGATTATCGATAGTGTTGAAAAACAGACGCAGATTTATGGAAAAGAACCATGGCTTCTCTACTACAATCTTGGAAATGAAACGAATTATCATGTCATCGGCGGCCAATTTACAGATCGAATTTTTCCAATGGGACTTGAGGAGTATTATTATTTTATGACGGATCTGGCGATTGCGGTCAAAAAAGCCGAGCGTCAGATGGGCGTCAAACATCCCGTTGGACTTGGGAACGGAGGGTTGACCGCAACCGAAGCGGAAATCATCGCTCGCGTGAATTCCGAAAAGGCTTCTGAGTTAGGGGGCGAAAAGCCGTTAGACCAGCTGAACATCAATGCTTTTCCAGGCGTAAATTTTTCAGGAAGAGGCGCCCAGGGAATATTTACGCCGACGGATGATTCATTTTCCGGGGATACTTCTTCCCTGGATTCGATTTTTGACCTCTCGCGCCAGATCGGTCTTCCGGTCGCGTTCTCTGAAATAGGTATTTGGGCCAACGGTCCCGACGATCTCCGCCAAACACGCTTTTTCGATTCCGTGAGGCCGAGATTCGAATCTTCTGGATGGTGGAACTTGATAACCATTTTTTCCGCAACCAACGAGGCTTGGAAAATAAAAGAATCCGGACGTGTCACGGAAGGTATGTTCGGTATTATGGGCAAGGAATTCCATCGTCAGGGTGGTTTTTGGAACTGGTTTGGCAACTCAGCGAAAAAACCCGCGGCATTCACGGCCGTTCCATCAGAAACTTATGAGATACAAGACACCGGGCTGGAAACTGACAAAGCGTTGATTGTGGGAGGGTGGAAAGAACATTCCCTTAGTCCCTCATTCAGTTATTTTAGAGGCACTGATCTGGAAGGTCCGAAAAGATTCACAGACGCGCATCGGTCCGATAAATACGGTAATCCTGAGCACATCGGAGAATACCCCGATGGTGGCATGCTCAGCAAGTTCTTTCTCAGTTTGGATCCGAAAGGCCGTGTTGCACGTGAAGTGGACAACCGGGGTCCCTACGAAATGGTTTATTTCTGGTCCGCCAAACAATTAAAAAGGTACGCGGACGATTACCCTGTTTCGATTCATACCGAAGGCGATAAGACCCTTGTATCGATCTATGAAAGCATGTCGAAGAAAAGAAGCGGAAAACCCATGCAGACCATCGAATGGCAAAGAAATCTGCCTTCTGGATTTTTGCCACTAAGCTTGATCACTGACGGGAAAGGCAACCTCTATTACGGAATGGTGTACGCCAGGACAGGGCCTGGGTATGAAGGACAAATAGTGCATGCTTATCAGGTTTTGCACGGTTCCAAGCCGATTCCTACGCAAAGCAGTAAAACCAAGAGTTTGTTGTTCGTGGGTTTCCTGTCTGACGGCGAGCTCTACGCCGAGGTTTCAAAAGGAGTTTCCGAACAACCGGACAATCTCAAGTTGTACTACTGGCGTGGAAGGGCTTGGTATTCGGTGAAAGTGGACAAGCCTACGCTTGAAGAAGTGCTGGCCCAAAAAACACGCGAGGACGAGAACCCATACGAGGAGTATCGTCGCGAACGCATCGGAAAAGGGATGGAGAGGATCTGGGCTATCAACATCGAACAGGGTCTTGTAGCGGAATACATGCGCCGTTTAAGGCAATATTTCGGCGGGGACCGTTTCAATGTCTATCACAACGGCATTTGGATCAAGTCCCGCTACAGCAGTTATGTCACCGAGACGCGTAGCGCGGAAGGCCTGCCGGTGTGGGACATCCATGCTCCCGTAAAGAAAGTCGTAAAGGCATTGGGTGGCGATCCCAGTGATGTTCACCCGAGCCAGTTCTTCTACAATCGGCTGACACACAATCCAGGCGTGTTTTTGCTGAGGCAAGTTGGAATATTACCCACTGACCATGATCAGGCGCCGGACATCCACATAAGGCCGCTGCCAAACTTTCACCAGAGACAGGACCTGCAGTTTAAGATGCTCAAAGAGATCGCGATCGGCGCGCTAGTATTGTTGTTCGGATGGCAGATCCTGGGCGTGCATAACTTATTCGGCGCTCGACGATGGGCATTATGGTTTTCAAGACTCGGTGGCATGATACGCGGCGCCAATACACGTAAGACTCCAACGCCGGTTTCCGGCCTCCAGCGCGGCGGTACTCTTATCAGTGAAGACGACAAACATTCAAGCGGATCGTCTACCGGGCAGACCGGCGCGCGGCTAGCTTCCTCCAACGTCGAATCTATCACAGAGAGAATTGCCAACCGCAGGCAAAAGGCGCTAGAGGGTCTGGCCGCTTTCCGTGCTGACCTCGATAATATGGAAAGATACATTCCAGAATATCGGGCCATGGCGATTAAAAAAATGGTCGCCGCAGGCACGCTGACCTCAGGCCAATTGACGTCTATCATCGACGAAATAAGTGATTTGGTCCGCCAGCCGAACAAGATCAGTCTGACGAATGAAATGTTGTCGCACGTGATTTTTCGACGGGCTATCGAAGAGGCGTTTGTGCGCAGGATAGAAAGCGTGCTTGACCGGATGAGACTTGAACAAAATTTGGAATTTTCACTTAAATGGGAGGATGGAGTGGACCCGCGTTACACAAATCGTCGTGTCACCGTGCGTCAGCAGATACTCGGCCAGGCGATCAAGACGCTGATAGAGTCGCATGAGCTGGCGGGCAACGAATGGAACGGCTCGGACATTCCGGATGAGACGCCTGAGGGTTGGAAAGCGGCAACGGTCGATGACTTTGTCAAAGAGATCGCGACGCAATGGTTCATCGGCAATCTGCAGTCGCAGAAAGATTATCTGGATTATGCGCATGTCTTGGATGATCTATCCGCGGTGCATGAACAGTCCAAGTTCTGGGTGGCCGTTTTGCAGGACCAATTGGGCCACAAAGTCGGAGATCCAGTGCCACCCAGAGCTAAACCATCTCTAATCCGGACTTGGGACCTGTCCAAGAGCTATATGGAAAACATTAAGTTAGGCCGCTGGCCCTGGCGTCCGGTTTTTTCGGCCCATTATTTCAATAAGCTTTTCCGTTGGATGCGCGAGGAAGGCATGCAGGGAGATCCCCTAACCCATCTGTCCGTGACCTATTCGGCCATTCGGAATATTCTTGATTATTTAGACCAACATTTTACTACAGACTCTCAAAAAGAAATGCTCGATAAAGCCAAGGCGCTAATTGAGGGGAAAGAAGGTATTGTCAGTTATAAAGAACTAAACCAAATATTGAGAATCATTCCCGAAAGGTTAGAAAATCAGGACCCGATATTAAAGAACCTGATGAAAGATGAAAAAAATAACAAAGAACTGATTAAGGAAAGGGTTGCGGAACTGAAAAAATTACAAGAGGTGCGTGACGAGTTCATCCAAGAACTTGTGGACCGTCATTTCATGCCTTTTATTAAATTCGGCTTAAAGAAACACAAACTCGAGCGTTTTATGACGAATTTCCCGATGATCTATTTTAGCATTCCGTTCGTGAGGGGCAAGCAGTCGGTGATAGGGCAGATCGTGAAGTTCATGTCTGACGGGCGCTTTTGGGCTAAGAAGGATGATCGGCCGAATGCCAACCGGTTTTGGTATAAGCTCGTGGCTGCATGGCTGTTGCAGGTTGGAGGCATGGGCTACATTGTGGTCAAGCATGGTCTGCCGGCGCTACTTCGCCATATCAACGTGCCCTTTTGGTCTTTGTCGGGAGTTTTCAATTCTTTTCTGGCATTTATGCCTTTTGTTTTCTTTTCACTCCTTGCGCTTCGCGCCATTTATTACTTGCTGTTAAATCGCGAAGCCACGAACATTGCCGCGCGTTTGCGGTTGGAACAGATTAAAATGGACCATGAGATCCCTATTGCTATGAAACAGTTTGCCAAAGCGCTGGATACCGCTCAAGAGGCTGTCGGAAGCCAAAAAGCGGGTGAACGCGCAGAAAACCGGCATGTGCGCGGAAGCTCGCCGATAGATCTATTGATCATTGTTTTGGCCGCCGCATCGATCGTCTCATTCCCCGTGGCTACCCCATACGTTCTGGTGGCTGGATCTTTATGGCTTGAAAGACGGATCTCTCATCGGATCAAGCTGGTCCGAGAGTTCAGCTTGAACAATGCTAACAACAACCCACGTCTTGCCAATGTCCGTTACGTTGGTTTTCTCGATAACTTATATCAAAACCGATCCTCCGATGGTCGTTTGTTGAATAACGACAAAATAACCGAAGCCCAATATGAATCGTTGAGGAATTATAAAGTTCCCGCAGGACTCAGCAGGAAGGTCAAGGATCGGTTGAAAAGATTTTTCAACAAATTTTACAGCAAAGACATTCCGGACATGCCTGAGAACTGGGAGTCTATCGGATCCAAGACCACGTATGTTTCATCCTTTAGCGAACCGTGGAAATTTGTTTTTGATACTGTCCAATCCTGGATACCTGAAAAAGAAAGGGAAAAATACGACATCATCAAAAGCGGCAAACTAGCGCTTGTCCGGAAGGCCTATGCGAGCGATTGGAGAAATTTCATAAAACGCCACAAAGCCAATGGTAAATCGCCTGCCAAAGAAATAAGCCGATTCGCCAGAGGAGAATCGGCGGACATGGAGCTTCTCAAAGAAGTGGAGGTATTTGTCAATACCCGTTTGGACACGGTTTATCGCAATATCCGGTCACAGCTTTTGTCCAGAGATTCTTATCGTAGTCTGGCCGAAGAAGAATATTTCCATGACCCGATCGTTGAGGCCATCGAAGAACTGGTCGAGGCCGGAAAGGATGTCGGCGAGCTTCGTGAATATTTGGATAGCTATGATTCTCAAATAGATGGACTAGTGGACGATAAAGACGTGGTCATGATCCTGCGTCAAGAGACCGGAGACAAGCTGCCGGATGACCTGAAACTCAACGGAGAGTTCGGGCAGCACGTGATCACGTTGAATCCGCCGTCGATAGAAGACCAGATTAGTGGCACCAAGGCGGGAGCATGGGCGCGCAATACCCGATATTATACACAGCGCCGTTTCATTATTTACGTCGATGCGATCTATGAACACCGGCGGGAAGAATTTGATCTTTTGCCCCAAGTTTGGACCCGCTATGACCGGGATCCCAGCATGGCAGTTATGCTGAACCGGCATATTGTGATCACTGAACCGTTGACATCAGTGAGCAAGAATGCCGCGGTGGCGGAGCCCACGTGGACAGGCCCCATTCAGCGAGCCAAGGGAGTCGGTGTCATCGAGATTGATGGAAAGCGGGAGAATTTGGGTACGGACACCAATCTTCTTTATGGTACCGGCACGGCCAAATCATCGGCAATGCGTAAAGGGGGCATGGTGCCTTATGAAAAAGCCGCAGAAGATGCCATGCAAGGCATGAGCATTTTAAATCAAGGATACACGATAGGTTACACCGATACGCCGGAAGGCGAAAAGGGAAAGGCCGTGGACAGGGCTGGTTTTATAGTTCCTGAAGGCAAATACGGCATGGACGTGGTGGAGATTCTTTTTTCCGAAGAAGCCCTTGATTTTTTCCTGAATCCAAAGATCCCATTCACCAAGAAACTCGGCACGATCGGAACGGCTCTTTTTTATATTTTTAAATTACCGGTACTTTTGGCGAACCTCTCTTATTTTTTTGTTGCCGTGGTGCTGGGTCTGGATATTTTTTATGCGATTCCGCTGGCTCCTCTGATGGTGCTGACAGGACTGGTGTTTGCGATTTCGATCAATTTTCCGGCAGTCAGCCGAATGAACGCAAAATACGGATCGCCCATAGGCCTGATTCTTATTATTATAGGAACGGTGGCGTTTCCTGGTTACTTCTTGTTCTTCACTTCTTTGATCCCCGTCTATGTGACTGCTTTTATGGGGCAGGGTTTGCATGGCATACCTGTCTTTAATCCCACCGAGAGAGGAGGAAAATTAGAGCCCATTGCTTTCAATAAGCTTTTCGGCAGTTACCGTCTGGGGGTACTTATTGGCACGGCGATGCTGCCGCTCTTGGCGATCACGGTATACCATCCGGTCACTTTCTGGGTCACCGGCGTCTGGGCTATCATGATGATGGTCGGCTTCTTGATGGCGCCTATGGTATTCAATCCGGTCAATGAAAAGAATTTTTGGCATAAAACTCTTTTGCAACCGCGCGGTTTTTCTTTTACCTTGGGCGGGATATCGGGTGTCCTAACATTGGCATTGGGCCTGGTAGGAGTGGCGTTAGGTATAAAAGTCGCCATTTTTGGACTTATCTTGGCTTATATTGTCTATCGTCCGGAAACCTTGTTGTGGCTTGCTTACGCATTTTATAAGGCTTGGGGCGTGCTGATTCCCACGGTATGGCGGAATGTTCCTTTTCTTGCCATCGCCGTGCCGTTTTTTGCATTAGGAGCTTTTGTTTATCCACCTCTCATGGCATTTGCGCTCGCAACAGGCATTCTCGGTGAAATTTCGATTCGTTTGTATCATTTTATTCAGGCGCGCAAACTTTTGCAGAAACTGACGAAATTCACGAACGAACTAAATATTGCCAATGAGTATGCGTTTTTTAGGAGCAGGGAGGAGTTCGCCGAAGCGGCAGGCGTGCAAAAGCCGGATATGTGGCATCTTGAGTCGGCAATACAGATCCTGAACGCCGAAGGACGCATCATCCGCCAGGGGGACGGCATCAAATACATTCCCTACTGGCAGCCGCAAGGCGCGGCGGCCTCAAGCGGCGCCCGTTTGGCGGCCAGCGAAACTGATCATATTTTTACGCTTGAAGAAATCCCCACTCACGCAAAAATCAGCTCGGTTTTGAACCCTTATTTATTCGGCAGACTTTACAATGTGTTAATGGCTATCGGAATCTACAGCCTGAAGGACGCAATGATGGCCTCCTATTACGAGAATGTCCGCGCAGGATTTCTGGACCTAACGCGCGTGGAGAACATTATCGAAACGCGGGCCGGACCGTTGAAGGCGCATCTTATAAATCTTTCAGGTAAAAGCCAAGGTGTTACGACCCCCATCGATCCAGCAAAAGAGTTTTTAAAATTTGTCCGCGTTTATAAGCTAGCTTCCTTGTATCTTATTCCAAGATATCTCAAGAGACGTTTTTTTATGAGTCAAGCGCATGACCCGAAAGACCGTTTAGATGAGCGCAATATGCCGCTCAATGAAGCGCCGTTCAAATGGAAGGGACTCCACCATCGTTGGAATATAGTTCCGAATCCATGGCCTTTTGATAAATGGCACATTGTTCTGGCGGTCGAGACACCCGGTATCCCCCAGACGCTCGATCAAAACAGCCTTGCCGACTTGATCGAGTTGGCGCGTAAGACAGGCTGGGTGTCTATTTTTAATGGGATAGGAGCTGGTTCCACGATCGAAAACCATCTTCATTTGCAGACCGTTGGAACGATGCCAGCCATCGATAATACTGAGAACTTTCCGGTAAAGGTGATTTCAGAAACTCCCCAAGGCACCATTTTACAGGTTCAAAATTATCCTTCTCTGATAAACGCTCGTCCAGTGATCGCTCTTCAAAGTAAAGTATTAAGATCCAAGAACGATGTTGAGACATTTGCAGTTTTTGGAAATCAAGTTCTTGAATACCTCAAAAATGAAAATAGAGCTCATGACATCATGGCCCTGCTTCAAAAAGATGGTTCTGTCAAAGTGTATTTCTTTGAAGTAACGCGATCCATCAAAGGATCAGATCCTAATATTAACTTACTCGGAGGAACGTTCGCAGATATGGGTGTCGTGAAGATAAAGGATCAAAATATGTTCATGGCGATGGGGGACCCTGAAGAAACGCTGGCAGAGCATATCGCAAGCATTCTTTATAGCAGGTCTCCTTTTTTAGAGAAGGCAAGCCAGGGCGCGCGGTTGGCGGAGTCCGTATTTTCTCAAGAAATATTTTTAAAGAGCCCGCTGTCCGTTCCTATTTTCCCCGTTGGGGATATCGCAAAACCGTTTTACGCGCGGCTTCGTGAGAAATTATTGTCGGATCTGAACGGCTATCGAGCGGACTTTGTCGTCGTTCAGGATAATGAATTTTTAACCCCGGATATGACGCTGACGCAGCCGGTTCGCATTGGGGAGCAAGTCTATCAAGTGCAGATTGATAAGAAGTTTTTCAATGAGATGGCGGATTTGTATAGTACTTTGACCGATGATCCGTATCTGCAAGCCAAGTTTTTGAATATGATTTCCTCTGGGTTATATAACGCGGCGCTTCACTTGACCGCGCAGCCGACACACGGACCGCCGGGTCTAGAAGCCCAAATTGTACGCGACCATCCAAAAGCGGATCCAGCGGACTTTCGAGAACTTTCAAAACTCGTTTATTTAATCAACATTATTCCAAATCTCAAACAGCGCCAGGTCAAAACAGAGCTTCTGAAGCAATTCCTAAAACATTCCCGAGAGAAATTTACCTCTTATCTTTATGCATTTATCGATAAAAATGAAATGAATTCAGGCACAGATCGTATCTCCTATCATTTGGATTTGGCGAAAAAAATCCTTGCCTCTAAACCGGACCTCAGCTACGCCAAAAAATTGGCCAGTTATCATTTAGGATATGTTCTTTACCATTCTATTTTTTTAAAAGTGGATAATTACGAAAGCGATCCTATGTTTCTTGAAGCAATTCAATTGTTAGGCGGGGACCCTAAACAGAATGCCTATGATATTGCAATCAACCTTATTTCAAGAGAGCATTTGTTGGAGAGGGCGTTGCCCGCTGAGGAAGATAAGTCGACGCGTTCATTCGACCAAATCGCCACTTACGCGAACGCGATATTGATGTCTCCAAACCAGCTAGAACCATGGATTTCCGGTTCTTCAGAAATGCCCGGAAATTCCATCCTGTTGCCTAAGGAAGCGCATGAATATGTGGCTGTAAGAATGACGCATGAAGACGTCATTCGAAAGCTACAAGAGTTGGGGTTGAACGATTTGGCCAGTCAGGACGATATGGAAGAAATACCGGGTCACCCGGACAACGTTCGTCTGTCCAATAAATTATTGGAGAAAGCCGCAGAAAAACTTGTTAAAAGAATTCGTGTGATTAATAGCGCCGGAGGACTTGGAGCACGCTACGTGAAGCGAATTTTTCCTATCGGCAATGGTAATAGCGACCCTAGTTTTGAAGATAAAGCTAAAGGAAGCACCACTTTTGAAATAAAAATTAAGGAAGGAAAGTCAGCTAACTATTCTTTCAACGCAGCCAAGATTTATCAGGTGGCCGGCTTCAATCAGATTTATCGAGAAAAAGGTATCTATTCCACGCGCGCCGACAATGTCCCTGTGCAATTTACTACAAGCATGTTTACTCACAATGACACGATGAAAGATCTTTCTTCTATGGGGTATGAAGCCTACACGGTGGAAGATTTAAGGACGTTAAAGGCGGAGACTGGACAAAAGTTTGACGAGCTGGTGAACCAATACGGAATTTCGGCGGATATAACCAAACTAGCCGAATCGGTGACCGTTTTAGTACACCCGGATATCGATGCGCCCGTGGTTTACATTACGCGACTAGGCAGCACGCACATGTTCGATCTGCGAACCGGGGATTTTGTCGAGAATGTGGATCCAGCTCTGGCTAAAAAAATATACGGAGACTGGCCGAAAGCGCATGACGCCTCACTATTTGAAGATATTGCGACAGGGCTTTCAACCGTGTTAAATCGGCAGGGGCGAGACATCAGTTTCATTTCCAACATTGATAATTTAGGAGCGACCATTGACCCGCGTTTGGCGTTTCTCATGCTTTTGACCGGCAATCCTTTTTTGAATGAGACAGCTCAAAAGGAAGTCGGACAACAAGGTGGGGCCGAGTCGTCTTTCAAAGAAGGAACTTTTCCATCATGGTTGCGGGATTTGGCAGAGAGGCTGGGAATTCAGCTTCAAAGAGACAGCATTATAGAAGGGTTTGAAACGCTGAATAGCTATTTCGATTCCTTAAAAACTATTTCTGAAAAAGAGATCAGGAGTGAAGGATTCGATCCCAACGTGGATGAGGGGTACATTGCCAGAGTTGAGGAGAGGCTGGACAGAAAAGTTAGGCATTTGCAAGGTGAATTTAACACAGCCAACTATGTCAGGAATGATAAAGATTTTAAGAGTGCGATATTAAGAGGAAAATGGACCGAAGAAACGCTTTTAGATGCTGCGGCGGATCCGGAAGAAAGATCTAAATTACGTTTTTTCTTTGAACGAGCCGCAAGAATTCTTAATTCTCGGTGGGAATTTTATAAAAAATTGCCGGCCGTTTACACGACGACGTTGGCGGGCGGAATATCCCAGATAATGCCAACCACGTATGTCAAGGTTCCTGCAGGCAAAGAGGCCGGAATTGCCACTCGTTTTGAGCCAAAAAAAGAATCCATTTACAATATGAAGAGTCATTTGGCCCTTGTCGAGGCGCTGATTATCTTTTTTGATAATCAGGGTATAGAGGATACAACGGCCATGTCGCTTAAAGAAGTGTTCGATCAGCAATTGATCATCCCGGCAGCGATTGATGAAGATAATGTTTCAAACTATCCCGAGTTTGCCGAGTTTAAAGGCAGTTCCATTTATTCGCGAATAAAATATTTGTCACAAGAGTTTAAAAATGAAAAACAGACTCTAAATCAGATCAAAATAAGCCTTCAAAAAACGATTTTAGAAGAACAAGCGAGTTTTCGGCGGGTGTCCGAGAAGCCGATGAAACAAATCTCTAAGATGACACCGGTCAAAACGGAGGCCGGCGCAGTCAAAACTTTGTTCGATGACATTTTGGGACCGGACTCCATTCGAGGTGCCAATCTTCTCATACTTCCTTTGGTTCCGGAGGATAAGGTTGTGGAAGCAGCCATTATACGAGATGCCAAAAGGGTGATCAGTATCAATATTAATGGTCGGATCGTGAATCAGGCGGCGGTGGATGTTCAACGCTTCATCGAGAACTCAAAAAAACAAACGGAAATATCTATGCTTGTTGGTGATCTTTTGAACGTGGGCGAGCCCTTACAGAGACTACCCGAAGGCTGGTCTTCGGAATTTGATCATGTGGTGATATTTAATTTTAATTTGACATGGATTGATCAGGATCGATTGAAATCGGCGTTGGCAAGCTATAGGCAGCATCTCAAGCCAGGTGGCAAGATAGCTGTCTACTTCAAAACTAGTAATCAAATCGACTATTTGACGCGTCAGGGCGCCGTCAGGGCGCCCAATGCGGCCGATGTGGCAAGTTTGAGCCAACCTTTTCGTAATCTTTTATCGGAGATCGGCTATCAGGACATTCAGTTGATTCGAGAAACCTCCGAACCGGAAAGGGTGGCAGATGGAAGCATTTCAAACGTCAAGGCATGGATTGTAGCCACGAACCCTTCCGGTGCGCGCCTTGCAGTGGATACCGGGAAGAAAATAACCGTGGCGCTGATTGGCATGGAGAGCGGTCATCCGGACCTACCGAAAGCGGGCGGGGTGTATGACTACCAAAGAGATATGGCGCGGCATTTGTCGGAAGGAGAACAGGCGAACGTGGCGATAATCGCACCGAATTTCGCCAAGAACGGTCAGCACATTCAAGCAAAAGCCGGTACAAAGATATTCCCCATTCGGGTGCGATCGGGTTTTGGTGAAATTGAGATAGAAGTTTGGCAAATGAAAGAAGGGAAAGTCACTTACTTCTTATTGACCGATTCCCAGCATGTGCTATTTGAGGGTCTTTATGACGACCCGGAAGGTTTGAAAGGCGTCATGGAGTCCGTGATACTGTCTCAGGCTCCATTCCTGATTCAGCGGGAGTTAAACAACCGGGGCAGTGAAATCAAGATCGATGTGTTCCATGCAAATGACTGGCAAGCCGGTTTGGTTTCGCAGTACCTTAAGAATAATTTCCGCGATGAATTTAAAAATGATGTCTCAACTTTCACTGTGCATGGTGGAAATTACATCGGCCGATTCGATGGGCGTATTTCGGTTAATGCCAATAGTGCACTTGTGCGGCAGCTATTAGGCGCGGGGATCTTGGTGCGGGGACAAAACCTGTTCGAGAAAAACGGCCAAACGATCGTTCAAATTATACCGGATAACGATTCTCCCGATTCTACGAACAACCTTTTGAATATTCCATTTCATGTCGTGACGGATGTTGAAAATGGCCTCGAATACTATTCATCGTATGAGAAGGGAAGAGCTTTTTCGTTTCTGAAGGGTGGGATGTTGGCGGCAGACAAAGTGCAACCGGTGAGCAAAGGTTATGCCGCAACAATTTCTACCCCGGGTTCCAAAGGAACTCAACCCGGTTTTGACGCAATCATGCGCAGGCTCGACAAGGAAGGCCGCTTGGCGCCTATTTTCAATGGCGCGGATGTGAAGACGCCGATCCTAGAAACGGATAGTTTGGAAGAGGTGCTAAGAAAGAAAAGCGACGCTAAAGGCAGACTCATCGAATTGAATCATTTGCCTTTGAGTTCCCATCAGGATGTTTTCATAGGAATGGTCAGCCGTGTGGTCGACCAAAAGGGATTGCAGGTTATTTTAAACACTCTCGAGCAAATCAAAGCCATTTCCGGCCCTAAAAATCAAAAAGTGCATTTCATTATTCTAGGGATAGCGCCAAAAGATGATGCATACGGTGTTCTTATGGAGGCTCGATTAAGAGAACTCGCCGACCGTTACCCGGAATATCTCACATTTGTTAATGCATTCAATCAAGAACTCGCCGACCTCATTTATTTAGGATCAAATTATTTTGCAATGCCTTCCAATTTCGAACCCGCGGGACTTGGCCAACAAATTGCCAACAAAAACGGGACACCGGTGATCGCTCCACGGATTGATGGTTTCATCGATTTTTTTAGTAGAAAATGGCGCGGCGTCGGAATTCCCTATGATGCGAGCGATCCTGAACTTGGGTTTGTGAATGCGGTCAAAAAAGCCGCCTCGATTTATTGGAACCAGCCCGATAAGTGGCGAAAAATGGCATATGATGCTTCAAAATACAATGCTTCCTGGACACCCCGAATTCGGGAATATTCAAAGATTTATAAATCTTCTCTTCATGAAAATGAAGTCATCAACGGACTTGGACTCGAGAAGGTTTATGATGAAAAAACCTTGGCTCTTCTTAATTCTTTAAGCGATGCGCAGATCGTTCGTTTGGCCGAATTTATTCGTCAATACAAGAGAACACGCCCTCAAACCAAGGCTATTTGGATTGACCCTCGGTTAAACGAAAAAATGTTGAAGAATTGGATACAAAGGAATTTTTCATCAGATCAACAAGTGAAGTCGGGGAAAATTTATTACTCGATTAGGTCTCGGTTTACGAATAAGGAAACATTGGATGTTTATCCCGTGTGGAGTGTGGATTTTGAAAGAGGGGACGAAGTGACGTTCAAGCCGTCTAGGACCCAGCCCGGTAGAACGTTCCGTGTCGAGGATACACGCGGTGATATGTGGTTTGTGGAGGAATTGGACGCTCCGGCAGGCCAGCGAATGCCAAACAGTCATTCCGCGTATTTCTCCGCAAATTTAACCTCCAGCGAGATACTGAAAAACAGTTACATAGGACACGTAATCCTTGAAAGAACCTTGACGCATAAAGACCTTCCGATTGCTTTGTTTGAGTTTAAGGGATCGCCGGAGGATAGAGAGACTGAGCGGATAGAAAGAGAAGGTTTGGGGGTTCTGTTTAGAAATGTTCCCAAAGAACAATTGCGCGAAATATTAAAAAATGCGGTGAATCGTGATAATCCTGATCAAACTCTATTGAATTCAAAACTCGTTGTGGGAGAACTCAAAACAACTTTTTTAACCAGCGTTTATGATTGGGCAGCTTCCGCCTACTTTACGGCTTCACTGCGCAGATCCGAAGAGTTTCAGAAAGGAATCCTCTTTGCTATATTTACGGACGGCATCGAAACAGATCATGCCGAGCAAGCTAAGAAATTTCTCGCTGTCACGCCTAATCCCGGCGATCCACTGATTGATGGCTTTATTGAACAGGCTGGAAAGCTTAATAGAACAGCCGAATACATTATCAAAAATGTGCAACTACCATTTAGAAACGCATTATTGATAAACAGTAAACAGGATGCGGACAAGTTATTTGCCGCAAGGCCTAAAAATCGTAGGGAGGCATTACGGGTTTTAGGACGGTCCGAACAACAACAACTGGGATTTGAGAAATTGATTCTCGCCAACCTACAATCGAACTCCGGCGCCCGGTTGGCTGAAAATAAGAGCGATTGGCTCCGAAAACATGCGCCTGAACTACAAGGAAAGCGCATCGTAGAAACTACGGTGGAGATGGCGCTCAGTCCAGAAATGCTTGGACGGCTGTGGGAGAAATTAAAGGCCGACACCAGCTTGACGGATGCACAGCGTAAACAAGAGATGCGCAAAGCCGCTATGGCTTCTTCTATGGGTGGCATTGGGCCTCTGCTTAAAGAGCGCGTGGCGGCACTTTCCAACCTTGGAGCCGACGTCACTGCGGTTTCTTTATTTTATGATCATGTGTGGGTACAAAAAATTGGGAGTGATGGAAAACTTACATTAGAAAAACAGCAACTCAAACATCATTTAAAAGACGTGCTGGAACCTGTTTTTGACCTGAGTATTGAAATGTATGACGGACGGCAGGTGAAGGTTAAAGTTTTAAAAGCCCCGGCTGGCGCTTACGGCAAAGCATCCGTTTACTTTTTGGATCCGGAATTTGGTGCGGAAAAGAGCTCCGCGAAAATAAATGTTATTTATCCGGGAAATCAGGATGCCGATGATTCGGAGTCAGCCCGTTTTGATCAGAGCTGGATTCTCGGGCGGGGGACTCTTGCGCTCGCCAAACAACTGGATCAAAGACCCGATTTGATAGTGATGAGCGAAGCGTCCTCGATGTTCGCGCACCCAAGGTTGTTTAAGGATAAATTCACCGATGACCCATTATTTGAGAACACAAAAACTATTTTCAATGATCATACGCCTCTGGACTATGCTCATCCAAAATGGAATACACAAACGCTGTCGCGTCTAAAAGTGGACCCACGATATTTTGACTCACAAACTATCCCGGTATTGGACACGACCACCGGCAGGGTGGACATCACGGCGGTGGCGATTAATGCGTCGGAAGGAGTTTACGGTGTGTCGGAGAAACATGCTCGCGTGATGCGCCGCATGCCCGTTCTGCAGCCACTTGCCGAAAAGATTCACCACATCACCAACGGTGTTAGCCAATATTACTGGCCACAGCAGGCTTTCAAGGATCCGGACAAAATTAAAAAAATGAGCGACGAAGACATTTTAACCGCGAAAGAAGAAAAACGAAAAGCCCTGGTGCGTTTTATGGCACAAAGATTAAAGGAAAGAAACGACGGCGCTGATTGGGATCTCTGGGCCGAGTCAGTGATCCAAAGTGGAAATCCCGTCGGAATCTGGACACGACGCATCGTGGAGTACAAGCGACTCGAGCGTTTCGCCGATATTTTGGAAAATGAAACCATGCTTAAACAGTTCCTCGATAGCGGTATCGTGTTTATTATCGGCGGGCGAATTCACCAGGACGATAGCTATGGCTTGACGCAATACTCCCGTGTCCAACGCGCGATCGAACACGATGCGACAGGAGTTCTACGCCAACGCGTGATTTTTTTCGAGAACTACAATGTATGGGAAGCTCCAGAGCTGTTCCAAGGAGTGGATTTTTCCGTGATGCTGGCAGATGATGGCCGTGAGGCGTCCGCGACTGGTTTTCAGAAAGCGCAGATGAACGGCGCTTTGATCATCGCCAGCAAAGATGGCGCTGTGCCGGAATCTGTCAAGTTCTACACCGGCGAAAATGTAAAGGTAGCCAATGGTTTTAATGTGCCTTTCAATGAAAATGGTGAACCGACAGCCCAAGGATTTTTGGACGCACTCCTATCTTTCAGCACCGTCTATCAGGACAAAACGATATTTGCTCAAATGGCGCGCAACGCCCTGAAGCAAACGCGGCGAGTCAGTGTCAACCGCACTGCCATGGACATGTTAAAGTTTTTTGGCAAGATTCAGAAGGAGGCAAACCAAGAAAATTTGCGATACCAACAGGGTCAAGCCCTTGCTGTGAAGATTCTCTCGGAGATTCGGTTAGACCAAACGGCTGCGCGCGAAGCACTGAGGAAATTGGATGAGAAGTCCAGTCCCTTCGTTTGGAAATATAAATTCAACGGCTTTGAGGAAAAGATTTTAAAAACTAGCGGCGACAGCTTCGGGAGTTTCTTAAATAGCTTCCATTATATTCTCACACTTGGCACGGTGGGCAGGTGGAGTCTGGCGTTTCATACAAGTAACCGCAATAGATTAGGCGATATACGGGCGCATCTGATTTCGGTATTACAGGATGTTCAGGGATTGCAACCAGTACAAGCGGCTGTGCAAGCCTTCGGCCGTAAGATGTTGCAAAGTGCATCGTTGGACGAGAAAGTGCAAATGAATTTTGCCATCCTAGGTTTTATGGATGGAATTCACAATGGGTTGCTGAAAAAAGCCGGCTTTCCGACCGAGGGCGCTCGTTTAGCGCAGGAAGCTTCTCCCATGGATGGATTGAAGGATGTGGACACGGTGCTTACGGAACCGGGAAATGTCCGTTATGAGCCGGTGGTGCGGGCGCTGGCGCCATCGACGGCCCAGAGGCCGAAAATTGTCGTAACTTCGTTCTCAAACGGGGAATCCTCAGTGATTTTTGCTGACCCCAGCCAACTACATGACAAGCGTCATGTTCTTGTGTTTTATCGATTGGATGCCAAGTCAGGTACGGTTGACGCGCAGCGTTTCATGCAGCTTCTATTACTTACCGAAGGGGCTTGGGATTTCGGTGGCCACAACATTCATGTCAGCATGGTGCTGCCCGCGTCCTTGAAGTCATCCTCCAGAGGAATGGCTATCTTAAGAATATTCTCGAAGTGGACCAAAAATCACGTCTATCTCCTGGATGACGCTTTTTTTGAGCAGAATGCCTCCATAAAAGAAATCGCGAATAAAATACGCAGATACGACCCGGATCAAAAGACATGGAAATCGGTTTGGAATGATACGCTTAATTTCGTGATTGGATTGTTTAATCGCGCCAGAGGTATCCACGCGGCAGTGGTTTTTACAAGCGATTATAAAGCCTTGAAGACGGGCATCGCCAAGGAGATGGGCATCCAGGTCATGGAAGTCGAAAACGCGAAGCAATTACCCTGGCAAATTCGCGGCCGCGACCGGGTGATATTGATCCATAATACAAAAACGGATCAGGGGATGCTGGATCTGTTCCTTCTTTTGGACCGCTTAAAATCATTTGGCGTAAAAGAGGTTGAAAGTCTCGTGCCCTATTTCGGTTACGCGCGAGAACATGAAAACTCCGTACGTCCCAAGATCACAGCGGATGCGTTGACCGTCAACAGCTTCCGCGCGATTCTTCATGCGATTAGAGGCTACACGTCGAAGTTATGGACGGTTAACATACACCATGCCGATAAAGAAAACGGATCCAGGGACGGAACATTTTATTACAGGGACCAGCAAAATAACGTAGTTCGGGCCGTTCGATGGATTCAAATTTTTAATTTGGATGCGTTTCCGTTGATCGGCAAATATTTTTATGACAGACAAAGTGAACTTGGACTCAAAAATCCGATCGTGATTGCTCCTGATGAAGGGGCTCTGCCGTTTGCCGAGAAAGCGGCTAGAATGTACGGCTGGGATATCGGCTATTTCGAGAAGATACGTCTGGATGACGACACCGTTCAGCTTGGGTCTTTTTATCTTGTCAAAGAGGATGGCACAAAGATCAAGATGGAGAGCGCCTCGTCACTGGCCGGCCGGGACGCAATCGTTTTAGATGATGTGATATCCGGAGGCGGCACCATGAAAAGGGCTTTGAGCCGCTTAAAAATGCTAGGCATCCTGGATGTTTACGCCGGGGCTGTTCACGGTCTTTTAGCCGGAGACGCGCGCGAAAAACTGAGAGGGTTCAAGGGTATTTTTACTACGAACACAATTTTAGGACCCGAGGCCGTGATCGATCTGACAGTGCCTATCATGGAATTTATCAGGGAAAGAGAAAAAGATAGAGAAAAACAGCGTTCGGGTGCGCGCCCCGGTCAAGAGGGGGCTCGTTTAGCTGTAGAGGATAGCAGGGTAACCGGTGAATTGATCAATAATGATCTTTTATCCAAAAACGAATATCAGAGCAGGCTTCAGCAATTGCTAGAAAAAGACAAGCTTCTAGATTTTGTAAGAAAAAAATTAAAGGCTGAGATTGGATTGAGCGATGCCGAAGCCGATGGTGTTGGAATATTTATTTTTGGTTCTATTCTAAGCACATCAAAGCGAGAAACAAACAAAAATAATGATGTCGATCTTGTTGTCATCGTTCCGAACCGTTCTATCAAGCACAACGTTATTTGGAATTTTAATTCCAGAAACTTGGATGTTGTTATTAATGGAGACTCGGCATTTGCTGACGATGTGATCAAACAAAGGCTTGATGTATTATTGAATTCTTCAGCAACGGTTATCCAAGGTGGCCAGTTCCTTCGGAGTTTGTCAAAGCCGGCAACCGACAATGCGATCATCAGTCGTGCAAAGACATTACTCAATCAAGCATTGTTTGAAGCCAGCGCATTCGAAGTTAATGGCAATGGAAAGCGTTGGAAACTTTTATTTGAATCGTATTTTATCATGCGTCCTTTGGTTATCCGTATTCTTTCAACTGAGAGAGCGGAGACAGCCGAAAAAAAGATGTTTGGAGATAAAGGTCTTGAAGATTTTTATAAGCAATTCTATCTTGGAAAAGCAGAACTTCCTTGGAAAGAACTAGATGCGGTCGATGATTTTGATTCCCAAGTCAGAGATGTCTTTAAACAACTGTCGAGTAGGATCTCAGGTGCCCGTTTGGCAGTGGTGCCCGATTCTTCAAGGATCATTGTTAATGTTGCGACTGCGGATGCACAGGCGTTTGAAGCCAAGAAATCCCAAATCGTCTCCGCGTTGGGTGAAAAACTGACCGAACGTTTTGAATTTATCCTTGATCAAAACGGTGCCGCGAAGGCTTCCTTGGCTGCGGGCTCCCAGGACAGTTTTTTCATCGATGATATTGTCTTTGATCCAGCCATTTTGACTCAAATTACGACCGCGCTGCTCGACCGGCTGGTTGTGCGGCAGAAACAAGAAGTGGCGGCAATCAAGTTTGTGCAAAATGTTTTGTCTCCCGGTATCGGAGAAAATAAGGCCATCGAAATTCTGAGATTGGAGCTTTCCAGAATCGCTCTTGAAATTCCACGTCCCGAAGCGCTCCGCGTGTTCAATACTTCGGCAGGTCCCGTCATCTTCAGTGGCGCGGTATTTGTGGATACTTTGTCCACAATATCCAAAGATCTCGAAGCAGGATTGAAAAACTCATCGACATCGGCGCAATCTTTAAAACAGGCCTTGTCCGATATGACGAAGTTTATGGGCTCATTAAATAATCAGGCTTTGTTCAATCAAAACGCAAAAGCTTTGGCGCAAATGGTTGGCGGTGTCGAGAATAATTTGTTCGGCGCGGTGCTCGACAGCGTGGCGGATTCGAAAGGTCGGATCACTGTGCTCACCGATGAAGCGGTTTTGTCCAAGGACGTGGATGAAAGCTATGAAAAAGAAATGCAGGCTCTTGTCCGGAAACTCCAGTCCAAAGGCACTCAAGTACGCAATCTTCTTATGATGCGCACGAATACCAGTCTCTCGGACGCAGCGGCTATCGGTCTTGAAAAACAAGATGCCAATAAAAAATACAAGGGCTATACGGACATTCTATTCGTGCCGGAAAACGTGAAGGATCTTTCCGAAGTAACAGGCCTTTACGCTGACTTAGCTCAAACGCCGATGGTGGCCGTGTCCAATCAGAATGCGCTAAGTGCGTCGCAAGTGATCACCGGCGACAAAGCGGCGATTGTGTTGCAGGTGCACGAGGATGCCGAGTCGCTAAAAGAAGTCCCGACGGTGGCGATGATTCTGAGACTGTCTTCGGGCGAGGTGACATTGCCCGGCCTTGAGAAAACAGCAATAGGAATCTTCGTGCTCAAACCGCTACTTTTGGTATTGAATGAAATTTATAAACAGATGAAGGCGGAGGAAATTTCTATCGGCGCCTCGGCTTAAGCGACATGGATTTTGGCTGCGTTTCGTGAATCTCTTAAGAGAACCCGGTCCCCCGGATAGTTCTCTTAAACCCGATCCCAATCGTGATTCCGGAACGCAGCCCCGAAAGGGAAGTCCCTCTTTTGCCTGTCTGACAGCGTTGCTCCTCCTCGGCATAGTTAGTACTATGTCTCGTCGTCGCGCCTTGCATATGGGCAAAAGTTGGTCAGTATTATTCTAGTCAAGTTAATACACTCAAACTCACGTTGGCAGAACACTTTTTTCTTTTAAGCAAGACATGAAATACACGTACGCACATGCCCTAATCAGTGGAGGGGACAAGTGTCCTGCCAACTAGATGTGTAAAAGCAAGTAAGGGTCGATGGCTTAAATAAAGTTAAATTTGATAAGAAAATAATAAAAGATTTTAGTTGTAAGGGCTTGAAATGACTCAGGTTGTTGGGCATAATTTGGCCTACTATTCGTTTTAAATTATCGGATCAATCCAAGGAGAAAAAGGGTGACCCAGCAAAGCTACGGACGGTCTTTACGCCTTATTTCAATCTTATTAATTCTCGCGTTTTGCGGGGAACAAATTTTATACGCGGCGCCGGATTTAAAGCCTGCTAAATTCGACTTAAGGGACGAACGAATTTCACTTCCTTTTTCTTTTCCCGAATCCGTTGCTTTGGTCGAGGATTCATACAGGGCGGGCCATTCGCCCGCTCAAAAAGTCGTTTATCTTATCCAAGACGCCCATACCAACGAATCCGGGCAGCTCAACCTCGCCAAATCCCTGGATATTCTTCTGACAAACGAGAAGAACCTCAAGTATATTTTTACCGAGGCTGCCGTTGGCGACAACTCCCTGTCTTTTTTAAGACCTTATCGGTCTCTTGCGGAAAGAAAGCAATTAGCGCGCGCCTATATAAGGAAGGGACTGCTACACGGCGCCGAGTATCTGGACTTAACCTCAGACCACCATTCCGTGCTTTGGGGCGTAGAAAATCCTGAGCTTTATATCAAATCCCTGGAAGATTACAAACAGGTGGTCAAAGAAAGACAGCGTTTTGATTCCTACGTTAAGAAGATCAATTCTACGCTTGCCTCGTTAAAAAACAGGCTTTTAAATCCGTCATTACTTGGATTTGACACGGACTTGCAAAAATACCAAAAAGAAGAAATCTCGCTGACGGATTATTTTAACGTTCTCATGCGTGAATCGACGCTGCTGGCCATTTCTCTTGGCGATTTTCCTCATTTAAAAAATCTTCAAATATTGAAAGATAAAGAAGCCCAAATCAATTTCAAAAAAGCCAATGAAGAGCAACTTAAAGCTGTTCAATCCCTGTCTTTTGAGGAGCAAAAAGAACTAAAGGAACTGGCGGATGCAGACGCCAATTCTCCGTTCAAATTATCTTCCAAAGACCAGAAAGGCCCCAGAGCGTTTTATACATTACTCGAAGAGAAACTTCTACTCACCCAGAGTCGCGCGGGCTATTCCGAATTGTTTAAATATTTTGATTATTTAAAAACTGCCAAACTAGTCGAAGCCAAAAACGTTTTAACGGAAATCAAAGCTCTAGAAAAAAATATCCTCGATTCTTATTCCAAGACCGAAGACGAAAGAACGCTGATTCGTTGCTCGCAAATTTCAAGATATCTCGAAAAACTTTTTCATCTAACGCTCACTCCCGAAGAATTTAAAGAATACAAAAAGTTGACGGAAGGCGACTTTGGCATCGAACATCTTACCGGTTTTCTCAATAAAAAAATCATGGATCTCAAGACTTACTATGACCGCTCCTTGTTCCTGGAGCCGGGTTACCAGGACATGGTAAAGCGTTCTGAAGATTTTTATGAGCTCACGACGCGCCGCGACGACACCTTTATAGATCAGATGCTAAAAAAGATGTCAGCCGATTCCCAGACCAAAGCGGTACTGGTCACCGGCGGTTTCCACACCACCAACCTCAAAGCATTATTGAAAGAAAAAGGAATTTCGTTTGTTTCCATCACGCCGCAGGTGCTTAAAAAGACGAACATAAAGCTGTACGAAGAGCTGCTTTTAAATCAAAAAATGATCAATGCCGGCCCAACTAAGTCCGTTTCCCTTGTTTCTTCGACAGTCATGATTGGGCATCCGCTGACTGCATCCATTCCTTCTCCTGTCGGTTCCAGATTGGCGTTGCAGGACATTGCCGGAGAACAAGGCGCCAAAGTTCTGCAGGACCGGCTGGACAGTCCCCTGATACCTGACTACAGACTACAGACTACTGAAAAAGGTGCTCGGCTCGCGGAAAAAGCGCTGCAAAATTCCAGCCGTGTGGTGGATATGACGAATGAAGACGCGACGTTCACGCCTTCTGGTGATCCGATTGTTTTAATCGCTGAAGACGACCCTTCTGATCGAAGGCTTTACGTGAAAATGTTATCTGCGCGGCCTGAAAATATGCAAATCGTTCTAACCGAAACACTCCAAACTGCACTGAAGGCGCTTAAAATCGCCTCTAACTCGGGTTATCTAAAATTTGTGATCACCGATGGAGATTATCCTTATTTTTCTGGGAGCAAAACCCCAGATAGGTTGGAAGTGACAGACGATATGCTTGAAACGCGGCCCGGTGACACTCTTTACAGTCTCGCCACGAAACAAGGAATTCCTGTCTTTTATATCAGTGGCGGTCGCAATAAACCAGATTCCATTAGTCCGGATCATTTTATTAACAAGCTGGACAAAGGCGCCGGAACAGTTCGAAATGTTTTAGGGCCGAAGATTGATAAAATCTTTGATAACCCGGCTACTGGCGCGCGGTTGGCGGGAGAAACCAAACGCATTTATTTCTTCGGCGCTGGACAAACTGAAGGCCGAGGAGATATGAAAGCGATTTTGGGTGGCAAAGGCGCCGGTCTTGCGAAGATGGCCAATCACGGAATTGCGGTTCCTCCGGGTTTCACAATCACAACGGCGGAAGCGAAAAAATATTTAAAAGATGGAAAGAATCAATTTCCTGAAGGCTTGCAAGAGGAAATAGACCGGTCACTGGCGCGCCTTGAAAACGTGCTTGGCAGAAAATTTGGCGATCCCAATAATCCACTTTTAGTATCGGTTCGTTCCGGCGCGGCAGAATCAATGCCCGGAATGATGGATACTATCCTCAATGTTGGACTCAATGATGTTGTGGTGCAGTCACTTGCGGTGCAAAGAAATCCGCGTTTTGCCTATGACAGCTATCGCCGCTTGCTACAAATGTACGGCGAAACCGCGATGGATGTCAAAAAAGCAAAGCTAACGGCAGTTTTAGAAAATAGAAAACACCTCAAGGGCCTTAAGCCCGACGAGGATATCAAACTCACCGCAGAAGATTTTCAGGCGATGATCCCCGATCTCAAGGCAGTTATCCGGCAAGAGACGGGCCGTGATTTCCCTCAGGATGTGAATGAGCAGCTGCGAGGGGCAATTGAAGCGGTATTCCGTTCCAGTAATAATGAGCAAGCCATTACTTACCGACGTCTCAAAGGGTTTCCGCCGGATATGGTGTCGGCCGTCAATGTGCAGGGGATGGTTTTTGGGAATTTGAATGATAATTCGGGAACTGCCGTTGCGTTTACTCGTGATACTGCTACGGGCGAGAACAGATTCAATGGGGAATATCTTACTAACGCGCAAGGTGAGGACGTGGTGGCCGGTATTCGTAAAGGATCTCCTGTGGAGTTGTTAAAGGATTCCGCGCCACAAATATATGATGAAATTATTCGCACCGCAGGATTTTTAGAGAAAGACGCCCGCGATGCTCAGGATATCGAATTCACCGTTGAAAACGGGAAACTTTGGTTGCTTCAAACCCGTAATGCCAAACGAACCGCTGCGGCCATGGTTCGCATGGCGGTTGAAATGGCCCAAGAAGGTTTGATCTCGAAGGAAGAGGCTATACAGCGGGTGGATTTAAACCGAATTGAAAAAGAACTGATGCATCCCATGGTGGACCCTATTGCTGCCAAAAAAGCAATTGGATTAGCTAAAGGCGTTGACGCTTCTCCGGGCGCCGCTGTTGGGCGAATCGTTTTTCATTCACAGGATGCCGAAGCCTGGCAGCAACGAGGCGAAAAAGTTATTTTAGTTCGTCTTGAAACTGCGCCGGAGGACTTGAGCGGCATGATTGTGTCGCAAGGCATCTTGACCGCACGTGGAGGTAGTACTTCTCACGCGGCGCTTGTTGCGCGAGGGCAGGGGATTCCGGCTGTGGTGGGTGTTAACGCGTTGGATATTAATCCCGACGAAAAAATTATGCATGTTGGCGACCATGTTCTTCGAGAAGGCGACTGGATTACCATTGATGGTTCAACCGGAAATGTTTACGAAGGTGTCGTGGCTACGATGGAATCCGAAATTGAGCGGGTACAAAACGGAACTATGCGTGCCGAGGATTCTATTATTTACCAAAATTACTTGACGCTTTTAAATTGGGCGGATGGGATCCGACGCCTTGAAGTTTGGGCCAATGCCGATACGCCTGCGGATGCTAAAAAAGCCAGGGCTTTAGGCGCTCAGGGTATTGGACTTGCTCGCACCGAACATATGTTTGCTAAATCAGATCGCGTTCCAGCCGTTCAAACCATGTTTTTGTCCAAGGAAGGCAGTGCGGAACGGGAACGTATTTTGCTGGAAATCGGTCAGATGCAACAAGGTGATTTTGAAGGTATTTTGGAAGAAATGCATGGCTTGCCCGTGACAATCCGGCTTTTAGACCCGCCGATGCACGAGTTTTTGCCAAAAACAGAGGATATGGAAAGAATTAGAGACATTGCTTCCCGGCTCCAGATCACGGAAGCCGAAGTAATTCAGCGCATCAAAAAAAGTCACGAAGACAATCCCATGCTTGGCAGCCGTGGCGTGCGACTTCTCATTATGAATCCGTCTATTCTTCGCATGCAAACGCGTGCCATTGTCCAAGCTTATGCAAATTTGCTAAAAAGAGGCATCAAAACACCTCTTAAAATCATGATTCCCAATATTTCAAGAGTGGAAGAAGTCACCACTGCCCAAAAAATCATCTCCGAAGTCGTGAAGGAGGTTCTTGACGCAGAGAAAGTTGCCGAAGTAGACCGGGACATCGCAATTGGCGTCATGATCGAGACTCCTTCAGCCGCGCTCACCGCGGACAAGATCGCCCCAGAAACGGATTTCTTTTCTTTTGGGACGAATGATTTGACTCAGGGAACGTACATGATGAGCCGTGACGATGCCGCGAAATCTTTCCTCACGTTTTATTTGGAGAAAGGAATTTTTAAGCATGACCCCACGCAAAAACTGGATGCCGAAGCTGTTTTAGAACTGATACGTATTGC
Source organism: uncultured Planctomycetia bacterium (assembly GCA_964628355.1). GTDB lineage: Bacteria > Omnitrophota > Gorgyraeia > 2-02-FULL-51-18 > 2-02-FULL-51-18 > CAZVNB01. Next base: position 55,625 of record CAZVNB010000011.1, read on the forward strand.
TGTGGCCAGGGGGCGAAGTGTTAAACCCGATCTTCTCATCGGTATTTGCGGCGAACACGGTGGCGAGCCCTCTTCTATCGCGTTATTCGACGACGCTGGGTTAGATTACGTAAGCGCCTCCCCATTGCGCCTGCCGATTGCAAGACTAGCTGCGGCGCAGTCCACTTTGAACCAAAAAGCAAACCAAAAAACCAAAGTGACATTCGGCGCGCGGTTGGCGGATAACTCGACAGTAATATCCAGAAAACGTCTCCAGTGGCTTAGTAATTTTATAAAAAATGATCGAACGGAAAATATTGTGGGATTGCTGGTCTACGGAGATGTGGCCGAAGGTACCGCCACTGAATTAAGCCCTGTTAATTATTTTTTGATCAAGAAAAAGCAGAATAATATGCTCGGTCTTTCCCCAGCAGAAGCAGAGGAAGAATTTTATTTTCGTGAAAAACTTGTAGAAGCGACTCACGGACAATTCAGGTCGGAAGGTCCTCTTCCATCATTAATTTTGGAATCCAAAGCGGATGGACCGGAGCGCATGGGTTCAGGAGCATTTCAAGTGTTTCTTAGCATATTTATGATTGCTACACGTCTTAAAGGCGTGAAGCACTATAATCCACAAAATCCAGGCAAGGATGTTGTAGGCAAGTGGGTTGTGATTGCACGAAATGATACGACTGAGAATGAACTAACTGAAAAAATTCAACTTGAATTACATAAGCTATTAAGGGATTTTGGAAAAGACACTGGACAAATTTCTGGCGCGCGGTTGACGACGAACGAACTTCGCCTCGCCGAGGATGCTATGTTGCGTGAGTTGGAAGCCACTTATCTCAGTCAGGGTGTTAACCGGGATGATTACAATATTGAACCTATCATGGCTCGGGATAGCGTTGGTACTCAGAATAGCGAAGGTCGCCCCATTGGAACGTTAAAAGATGGGGACATTGTTGTACTGACCAACCATCGTAACGACCGGATCTTGAGTGCCGCCGAGGCATTGTATGATCCGCAAGGTTTTAGCGCCAAAGCCAACCGGTTTGCCGCGGGCGTGAAGCCCGGCCGTGTGGTACCCTTCGCCAAATACGATCCGAAGAAATTCGACCAGCTAGGTGTACGCGAGGCATTCCCTTTCGCGGTGCCAAGCTACACCACATTGTCGGACGTACTCGTGGCCAATGACGTTATCCAGGCACGTATCGCTGAAAGCGACAAAGGCGCGCACGTGACGAATTTCTTCGATGGCCGTAAGGATATCGATTTTGCCGCGCTTGGTATCCGCACCGCGATTATTCCTTCCAGTACGAAAAAAGATGCCCAAAAACCTGCTGAAATGAAATCTCGTGAAATAGCGGATGCTACGTTGAAATTCATTGAAGACTTCAAAGACGACCCACGCCGGAAGTTCGCTTTTGTGAACTTTGCCACGGACATCCAAGGCCACGTGGTCGAGGCCGACAGGGAGAGGGCTAAACGCGCGGTACTGGCCACAGACGAGGCGGTAGGACGCATCCGCGAAGCGGTTCACGCCGCGGGTGGCGTGCTCATCGTGACCTCAGACCACGGCAACATTGAGGAAATGGCAGTTCTAAACGACCAAGGACAAGCAAGGCGCGACAAATACGGCGTGATACCCTCGAAGCAACATTCAGTGACCAACCCTGTCCCGTTCATTGTCGAAGGTCTCGGAAACGTAAAACTTCGCCAGGGGCAGGGACTGGCCGGCATTGCGCCGACCGTGCTCGACATTATGGGCTTGGAAAAACCGGCGACGATGACCGGCAGTCTTTTAGAAAATTTTCAACGAAAGAAAATCAATGGGCCGGTTATCGTGATTGTTCGTGATGGATGGGGTTGGAACCGCTTTCGCGATCCCCAAACGGACACATGGACTTCCGCTGAAGCCGCCTATTGGGACGCCACTGCGTTCTCGAAGCCGCCCGTGGATGCGGATCTGAGGAAAAAAAACCCGTGGACGCTTTTGAAGGCTCATGGCGATGCCGTTGGCCTACCCGAATACCAGATGGGCGATTCTGACAATGGCCATCTTACCACGGGCGCCGGCTTCGCCGTGCCGACGCTTTACGACCGCATCATCAAAGATATCGACAGTGGTGCGTTTGACGACAACGAAGTATTGAAAGACGCAATTCTTGAAGCGATGCGCACGCATCGAAACATCCATCCCTTTGGTCTGGTATCGGACGGAGGTGTGCATTCTGACCATCGCTATATCCTCGCGTTTATGAAAATGGCCAAAAAGCTTGGCATCGACGAAACGGATTCTCGTATTTTCGTGCATGCTATCCTGGACGGCCGAGACCGCCAGACACGCATCGATGATCAAAGCGGACTGCACTACTTGAGGCAGCTGCGCGCCAAGGCGAATGAAATAGGTTTGAAGAATTTCGCCGTTGCCGACGTCATAGGCCGGCATTTTGGCATGGACCGCGATGCGCGCAACCGTGAAAAGGGAGAAAATCCCGATTTAGTCACTTCTAAAAAACTCTGGAACTTACGCTTTGATGTTGCTTATGAGGCGTGGACCAAAGGGCAAACACTGAGGAAGACGGACGTCTCACCGCTGCTGGCGGATTTCCGTGAACGAAACCGAGCGTTTCTAGAATCCGCGGGGCTTTACCAGGATTTCCCGGTCACTGGAATCCCCAACACTTTTGTGCAGGGAGAGGCTTTTGATGCAGCTTCGCTCGACGCCGTGCTTATTCCGCTGATCCGTTCTGTCAAAAATCCCAAACTGGAACTTGTGAATGAGGATGGAGAAACGATGTTCGTCATTTCCGGCCGCATTGACGAAGCCAAGTTCAAAAAAGATTCCGAAGGCATGTTTGTCGACCGTAGCATGGAAGCGGCGCGGCGCATCATCGATGACCGCTGGTTTGCCACTCTCAAAGTAGATTCCGAAAAAACCAAGGTCAGTCTCGTGCTGACCGAAGCGCTGAAGCCGCTTGAAATGAAAAATTTCGAAGGGGCTCGTCTGGCCGTGCCAAAGCTTGGTCCTACAAGGCCGGATTTAGAAAGCATTTATAAGCAACAAGTGGAAGACAGCACGCCTGATTATGTAAAAAACAATAAACTATTTGATATCACTGACAACGGAGAGATAACGGTCACATTAAAACACGAACATCTCCTTCCTTATCATGAGAAAACAAACCCTGAAGGATTGGGCTTGTGGGCTTGGCTGGATGATTATGAAAAAGAGGCCAAGGTGGCCACTGCGGGCATTCGTCTCAATCAAAATATTCTTTATCCGTGGGATACTCGTTTTCGAATCAGCCTGGTGGGCGTAGCGCTTGCGACTCTTGGAAAGGCGCTTGTGGCAAAAGAGCGTTATGGAAATGCGCCACTTCAAAAACTGGCTGGTGGCGAAGTTCGTTATAATACCAAGCAGTATGTTGAAATGATCGCGCGACTTCAAGCCGCGCAGGGCATTACAACCTATATTCCGTCAAACAATCAAACCATTCCGGTTTGGATGGCTTCGTTCATTACCTTTGTCTATGACCTTTTGGGCGCTGAGTACGCAACGTCATCGCATGCAAATAGCTCCTTTTTTGCCACGAAGGACATCAACGACGAGGGGGGCCAATATTTGCCTGAAGAATCTCTCGCATTTGTGGCGAAGATACGCGAGGTTTTCAATACTGTCGAAAGAAATGGCCGATATGAATTCAAGATAGCGTCTGTCAACGATTCACGTGTCAACCAGGACTTTATGAAGCTTCTTCAGGATGGGACAAAACTTTATACCGAATATTTGAGAAACGGTGTTGCCACCGACGTCAATCTGAACCGCATTCGCGACGTGAGAAAAAAATTTGTCATAGATAATGTCGGCGGATCACTGCATCGCACGGTAGCTCCTATTTTTGATGCGTTGGGAATTAGTCGATCGTTTGAGTGGTTGAGAACGGAACAGGATCCTTACTTCCATGGCATAGGCAAGGAATACGTTAATGGCAAGTACAGAGATTTGTCGCAGGATACAACCATTGTAATCCGTGATTCAAAAACAGGAGAGGTGAAGTCTATTCCAGTCATGGAACGTATGGGGTACGACACGCTGTTGAAAGATAAGCCTATTGGGACGATTATTTTAATGGCAGATCCTGATGGTGACCGCTTAGTTACGGGACAGCTTGAGTTAGCGGATCGCGCGGATTTTTTGAGAAACATTGGCGTTGATTTTCTGCAATTGGATGATCGACGAATTCTGGCTCTTTATACACCCAATCAATCTTTTTTCCTCACCATGGTTTATCAAGCTCAATCTTTGAAGGAAGCCGGGATTTGGGATGAACATCCACGGTTTATTATCATGACCACCGCCTCTTCGACCGCATGGAGAGAATGGGCTGAAAAAAATGGCATAAACGTGCTCAACGTGCCGGTGGGCTTCAAAGAAATCGCCGCGATGGAAAGAAAGATTGAAGCGCAAATCAAAGAAAATCCGGGCAAAACAGTTGTTGTTCGGGATGTGTTCGGAAGGGAAGTGAATTTGGGCATTCAACCCCGCATGCTATTTGCCGGCGAGGAATCCGGCGGAGCTATTATCGGCCCTCCTCAGGATTTGATCCGTAGTAAGAGCGGTCGTATTGCCGTCGGCATGAGAGAAAAAAGTGACGGCGAAATGCTAGTCATTCAGGCCGCGATGGGCGGTTATTTGGATCAAAGAGGTCTGCTTTTGTCTGATTATCTTTCGGAAATATTCGAACAAAATGACATTCAAGGCCGTTACGATGTCCGTGAAGATGTTGTTTATTACAATCAAAGCGAAGCTAACCCAGACAAACTGAAAGCCGACAAGGCGGAAGGCGAGGCGCGCCGCACCAAAAACTATGTGTTTTATTTGAGCATGGTCTTGGCTTATCAGGATAAGCAAATTTCAAGAGAACAAATCATTGGGATTTTGAACGACATATTTGAAAAGGACGGTTTTAATTTTGGCGATCTCAAAGAGATTTATTTTGTGGGTGACGGTGTTTTCTTAGAATTTCCCACAAAGGTTTTGGAAATTAGGCCTTCAGGTACCGATGCCAAATCCAAGTCTTACGGTATGGGGTTCAATAAAATGGAAGTGGCAAAGTACGCAATTGCTATTGGAAACTATGATGGCACAATTACTCCGCTTCATGCCTCATTCGTTCCAAAGAAATATTCACGACCTGATAATCAGCAAGCTGTTGTCGACGAGTTGGCTTGGGAGCGTTATCAAAAATACTATCGAGAAGGGTTGCCCTCAAAAACTTATACCCCACCTACCGTATCCGCTTATGAGTTGGCACAGAGAGAAGCCGGTGCGCGGCTTGCGGATGGCACTGGCGCGGACGACGAGCGGGATACTTATGAACACTTAACTCCTGAACAAAAAGCCCGTATTTCCAGAAATGAAATTGTAAGCCATTGGAATATGCGGGCTGAACGTCCCGATGTTTTGGCG